>JBJOOI010000042.1:0-8910 GCA_046051375.1 Bacteroidota bacterium
CAGGGCCCAAGGAAAATGGTCTGCCCCCGTCAATATTCAAAGCATTTAAATGAAAGGAATTCAAAAAATCAAGGGTTTCTTTCAGTTGATCAGGTATCCCAACCTTGTCTTTATTGCGCTGACCCAATCCTTGTTTTATTACCGCATCATTGTTCCTTCGTTCTTGAACAATAATCACTCTGGTCAACTGCTGCAGGAAACTGATTTTTTTCTATTGCTCTTCTCATCCTTGCTGATTGCAGCAGCTGGCTATATCATCAATGATTATTTCGATATCGATATTGACAATGTGAACAAACCTGAAAGATTGATCGTTGGAAAGTTGATCAAAAGGAGATGGGCCATGTTGTGGCACCTGGTTTTGTCATTGGCTGGTCTTTTTCTTACAGCCATTGTAGCAATGCATTTGAACAATCTTTTGCTGCTGGCACTTAATTTTTTGAGTGTATTGATGCTGTTGCTCTATTCCTCCACTTTCAAAAAACGCTTGTTGATTGGCAATTTCATCATTTCAGTTTTAACAGCCTGGGTAGTGGGGGTGTTGTTCATTGCAGAAATCAGATTGAATGATGCCGCTTACATGCAAATGAATCAGGCAGCATTGGGAAGCCTTTATAAATTAACCCTCGTTTATGCAGGGTTTGCCTTCATTGTTTCACTGATCAGGGAAGTAGTAAAAGACATGGAAGACATGGAGGGCGATAGGAGGTTCGGATGCAAAACCATGCCGATCACCTGGGGAATACCATCCACCAAAGTATTTGTGGCTGTTTGGATCTTTGTCCTTCTGGGACTCTTCGCTGCCATTGCATTTTACGCCATATTGAACGCCTGGTCCTGGTATTTTTATGCACTTTCATTTGCAATGATTTTCCAGTTTTACTTTATACTGAAAAAACTGTACCATGGCCAAATGCCGGCTGATTTTGCCAAAATAAGCAATGAACTGAAGCTGATCATGCTGTTGGGTATCCTTTCCATGTCATTTTATTTTTTATCATGAAAAAAATCATCTTAGCCTCTGGCTCTCCAAGAAGAAAAATGCTGATGGAGTGGGCAGAATTTAGTTTTGAAGTGATTGTTTCAGATGCTGATGAGTCTTATGATCCCCAGATTCCGCCAGCCCAAATCGCCATGTCCATAGCAGAAAAAAAAATACAGGCTGTTCTTGACCTTAATCAAGTTAACCTATCCCATTCTATCATTGTAGCTGCAGACACAATTGTAGTTTTGGAGGGAGAAATAATCGGAAAGCCTGTCGATAGGGAAGATGCCCTGGGCATTTTAGGTCGATTGTCTGGAAAAAAACATCAGGTAATCACGGCGGTATGTGTACAGGATGACAAGCAAAAAAAGGTATTTTATGATACCACACATGTAAGTTTTCATGCGCTTTCTGAGGAACAAATCATCCACTATGTAGACAATTATAAACCCTATGACAAGGCAGGTGCCTATGCTATCCAGGAGTGGATCGGTGTCATAGGAATACAATCCATTGAGGGTGATTTTTACAATGTCATGGGTCTTCCTGTAAGCCGCCTGGTGCATACGCTGAAAGAATCATTTTTATAAACTCAATCTTTGTTGAAAGGGTCTATTTCCAGTTGAAATCCACTGAAATTTGAATGTCCGGATGAATGCTTTCTTTTACTGGGCAAGACCATGCAATCGTTTCCAGCCTTTGTTTTTCTTCGTCTGAAAAGGGTTGATCTGATGGCCAGTTGAAGCGAATATTGATGCCTGCAATTTTCCTTGGCGCATTAGACATGATCTTTTCTGTTTCAGTAACAGTTCCCTTTAGTCTCTCTTCCAGATCCTTTGCCCTTATCGCCATGGTTGTCAACATACAAGCTGCCAGGGATGTTCCAATCAGATCTGTTGGGGAAAAACGGGCTCCTTTGCCTTGGTTGTCAGTAGGGGCATCCGTTTCAAAACTCGAGCCAGATTGCAAATGGGTTGCTAAAGTTCTCAGTTCTCCAGAATAAGTTACCGTCGAAGTCATGCTTTTTTTTATAAATTTACAGAACATTCAGCAACCATGTTTAAACATACAGCCTTATTCATTTCCTTTTCCCTGATCGTAGTGCTCGTGAATGCGCAGCGGCCCGTTTTTCCTAAATCTGATACAAGACAAGCGGAGAAGCTGGAAAAACGAAACAAGATCAATGCAATGATCCGGAATGAGGAAGAGGGCATACCCGCTTTCGCAAAACATGCCAATTTCAGTTTCAAAAGCAACCATGATGGCTATGGTGTATTGTTTGAAAAGGGTAAAATGAAAACCCCTTACAAATCATCGATTTTTCAGTTTGAATTTGGTGAAAAGCACCATCCAAAAGAGGAGAAGCAAAGCAGTTCTGAGTTTACCAACAGTGGTTTTGCCATTTTTGGCAGACCTTTTGTTTTTGGAAAGCAAAATATTTTCTACCAACTCAAGGTGGGTGCAGGGCAACAAATTTTGATTGGTGGAAAAGCAAATAAAAATGGAGTTGCTGTTTACGCCATTGCAGTGGCAGGGTTATCTGCCGGTTTATCCCGTCCTTATTATATGGAGTTTGCTGCACCTGGAGGAACGGAAAAAATCAAGTTTACAGAAGCAAAAAGGGCTACATTCCTGAATGCCAACAAAATTATTGGTGGCACAGGGCTTCAGTTGGGATGGAATGAAATGAAATTTTCACCAGGCGCCTATGCCAAAGGTGGACTTCGTTTTGACTGGGCAAGATTCAATCAGGTGGTATCTGCGATTGAAGTTGGTTTTGGTTTTGATTATTATGCTCAAAAAATTGTCCAAATGGTTGACAATCCTGGTAGGTCATTTTTCCCTACAGGATCCATAGGGTTGGTTTTTGGTAACCGCAAGTGATGTACCTTCGCACTTTATTTATCCCATGAGTTGTGATGTGAATACTGCAGGATCCATTCCTGAACAAAAGCAAAAAAAGCCAGATTGGTTAAGGGTTCGTCTTCCTGTTGGGGAAGGGTACAAGCATGTTCGATCGCTTGTTGATACCCATAAACTGCACACCATCTGCGAAAGTGGTAACTGTCCAAATATGGGCGAATGTTGGGGTGCAGGCACTGCAACGTTCATGATACTTGGCAACGTTTGTACCAGAAGCTGTGGCTTCTGTGCAGTCGCTACAGGAAGGCCGGATGCAGTTGATTGGGATGAGCCACAACGCGTCGCGGAGGCCATCCACCTGATGAAAGTAAAACATGCAGTAATTACCTCTGTTGACCGTGATGAATTGCCTGATGGTGGCAGCAATATATGGTACAATACCATCAAAGCGGTAAAATCACTCAATCCTGATACAACCCTTGAAACTTTGATACCCGATTTCAAAGGGATTGATGATCAGATCCAAAGAATCATTGAAGCCGCCCCTGAAGTGGTCTCCCATAATATAGAAACTGTAGAACAACTTACCCGTAAAGTAAGGATCCAGGCCAAATATTGGAGAAGCATGGAAGTGTTGAGAAAGTTGAAGCAGGGTGGAATGAGAACCAAATCCGGCATCATGCTGGGACTCGGAGAACAAAAAGAGGAAGTTATCCAGACACTAAAAGACCTGGCCGCTAACGGCATTGATGTTGTAACCATTGGCCAATATCTTCAACCCACCAGAAAACATCTTCCAGTACAACGTTTTGTTCACCCGGATGAATTCAATGAATACAAGGAAATCGGATATGGCCTGGGTATTGATTATGTTGAAAGTGGCCCATTGGTAAGGTCATCATACCACAGTGAAAAACATGTGATTCCTGGCTACGGTAAAACCGCTTGGGCCAAAGAAAAAGCTTTGCTACAGGCAAACTGATAGCAAAGCTCCAATTGAAACAGCAAAAATAATTACTGCTTGTCCCAGACCAATGCACTTGATCCAAGTATTGCAGCATCAGACTCTTTAAGGTGACTGATCAATATTTTGACTTTGTTTTGGAATACCTGTATCAGGTTTTCTTCCATATGTCTTCTTGTAGGGTTCAAAATCAGGTCACCTGATTTTGTCAGTCCACCAAACAGAATGATGGCTTCAGGGCTGCTGAACATTACAGCATTCGCCAGCGCCAATCCAAGGATCTTTCCCGTAAACTCAAATATATCGAGGGCCAGCTTATCTCCCTTGATGGCGGCATCATAAACCACTTTTGAATCAAGCGTTTCCTTGTCAGCTGCTCTCAACAAACTATCTTCAGTACTGTTTTCGAGCATTTCAAGGGCAGTCAGTCTTACACCAGTAGCAGAAGCATAACTCTCCAAAGAGCCGCGTTTTTTTGTGCCTTGGTGAATTCTTCCATCAGGAATTACGATTGTATGGCCCAGTTCTCCTGCAAAACCGTCATGACCATAAATGAGCTGACCATTGGCTACAATGCCACTCCCAACGCCAGTTCCGAGGGTAATCATGATGAAATCGCGCATGCCTTTTGCTGCCCCATACATCATTTCACCAATGGCTGCTGCGTTTGCATCGTTTGTCAAGGTAACAGGCAGTTTGAATTTATCACTCATCATCTTGGCGATGGGAATGATCCCGCTCCAGGGTAAATTGGGAGCATATTCAATATTGCCGGTATAGAAATTTCCATTGGGTGCCCCAACTCCGATACCCCTGATTCTTCCAATTCCACCGGCCTTTTCAATGAGCTCGCCCAAGTGACCATGCAGTTCATCAATGTACCCTTCAATATCCTTGTGCTTTTTGGTAGACATTTCTCCTGTAAACAGCACATTTCCATCCCTGTCTACAATTCCAAATTTTGTTCCGGTTCCTCCAATATCAATGCCAATGGCCAAAGGTTGATGTACACTCATGTTATCTTTTTGAACAATCCATAAAAAACAGCCACTTTTCAGTGGCTGCCAAGATACAAATAAATCAGTTCAAATTAATGGGATGCAGCAACTTGTGCATCCACATCGAGCCCCTGTTTTTTAAGCACGGCTCTTGTTTGAATGGCATGCCATGCCAGGTAGGCAAAACAGGCCAGAGGAACAAGGTAAGAGAGTTGGGTGAAGGTATACACGTTGGCATCTCCGGAAGGGTCGAGGTCAATGATGGAACCCTGGGTAGGAGGAATGATGGCTCCACCAAGGATCATCATGATCAGGAATGCTGAACCCTGGCTGGTATATTTGCCAATTCCATTGATGGCAAGGGCAAAAATACAAGGCCACATCACAGCTGTACAAAGTCCGGTACTGATGATGGCATAGTTGGCCAGCATGCCGGTGGTTGTGATGGAAATCAGCATGGCTATTGCAGCAAGAACCGAAACGGTAAGCAGCAATTTAACCGGCTTGTCTTCAGCATAAAGGAAGGCAATTACAGCAATGGCAATGCAAATCGGATACATGACAAATTCACTGATTTCATTTCCCTTGATGATATTTACAAGGAGAATCATTCCAAAAGCAGCAAATGGCACAACAATCACAAGTATCCGCTTGACCATTTTGCTGAAGTTGAATACACTGACAGCACCTGTCCACCTGCCGATCATCATCGATCCCCAATAAAGAGAAATGAGATGGGAAATTTGAGAGTCTTCCTTGCCACCAAAAGCATTTTTCTTGAGCAAAGCGCCAAAGTTGTTGTCAATGGTTACTTCCACACCTACATAAATAAAAATGGCAATCATGCCCAGCACCAGCTGTGGGTAAGCCATGGCACCCCAACCTATGGGATTCTTTTTTGCTGTAACCATGGTCCAAAAAAGAATAATCAATATAATGATCAGTGAACCACTGATGATGACACTTTTCTCAAGTCCGGTAACCATTTTTGCCCAGTCTGCAAATAGTACAGGAAGGAAGATGGCGCCGATGATCAACAACACATACATTGCTTTGGGGCTTTTTTCCAGTTTCTCATCTGAAGTGGTCTTAGGCAATTTTGCATAGGCAAAAATCAGGGCTGCAATGATGAAAAGTCCTGCAAGAAAGAAGTAGAGTGTTTGGATGTTTTCAATGGAAGCAGCTTTGGCACTGTCGAGGCTTCCGAAAAGCAGATAGCTGACTACCAATGGTCCCAGCAAGGTGCCAAATGAGTTTACGCTACCTCCCATGTTTAAGCGGTGAGCACCAGTTTCTGGAGAGCCCAATCCGATGGCAAAAGGCTGTGCAGCAGTTTGTTGAAGCGAGAAGCCCAAAGCAATGATAAAGAATGACACCAGTACCAGTCCAAAGGTGGCATTTCCAGAGCCACTGATGTACGCAAGGGCAAGGGCACCTACAACTGAAATCAGCAACCCGTAAATGATTCCTTTTTTATATCCAATCTTGTTCAGCAAGTCGGTACCTGTGATGGTAGAAAAAACATAGAGAATCAACGATCCATAAAAATAAGCACCATAAAAGGCAGAACCGATCAACTGTGACTGGATCTGATCAAGGTTAAAAAAAGTTTTGCAAAAAGGGATGAAAATGCTGTTGGATGCAGCGACAAATCCCCAGAAAAAGAAAACGATGATCAGCACACCGAATTGAGACCACTTTGTTTGTTGGTTCATATGGAAGGTTGTTTTATGAGGGCTCAAAATAATTATATTTATTTACGTACAAAACTTTTTGTTATCAACAATTGCATTTGATTTAATGCTATTTTTAAAAAAATCAATGCTAACCAAAATGGACATTATTCATATCAGTGCAGAATGCTATCCTGTAGCCAAGGCTGGTGGCTTGGGTGATGTGGTTGGTTCTCTTCCCCGTTTTCAAAACGAATTGGGGCATCGGTCAAAGGTTCTCATGCCCATGTACAGAACAGCCTATCTTTATGCCCATGACTGGGAAGTGGTGCACAAATCATCCACCAATCTTGGCCATTGGTGGTTTGATTACACCATTATCAAAGAAAAGTCCAATGCACAGGGCTTTGAATTGTTTCTGATTGACATCAATGGGTTGCTTGACAGGGAAAAGGTTTATGGTTATGATGACGACACTGAGCGTTTTTGTGCATTTCAGATAGCAGCTGTTCATTGGATGAATGCCTGGGAGGTACTCCCCAATGTGGTGCATGTACATGACCACCATGCAGCGCTTGTGCCTTTCATGATGCAACATTGTTATGCATACAAAAGACTTCAGTATGTCCCGACAATTTTAACCATCCACAATGCACAGTATCAGGGATCATTTAGCTGGGATAAAACACTGTATATTCCGCAATGGGACAGCTGGAAAAGAGGTTTGCTCGAATGGAAGGGCGGCATCAATCCCCTGGCATCAGCCATCAAATGTTCCTGGAAAGTAACCACTGTCAGCAATTCATACCTTCATGAACTCAGGTACATGAGCAATGGTCTGGAATCCCTTTTTGAATATGAAAAAGGCAAATGTACAGGCATTCTAAATGGCATTGATTACTCTGTTTGGAATCCAGAAAAGGACAAGTACTTGACCGAACATTTTTCTATCCTTGATGCTGATGCCGGAAAGGAAAAAAACAAGCGTATACTTTGTGACAGATTTGGCTTGGATCCACTCAAACCCTTGTTCATTTTTATTGGCAGGTTGGTAGGAGAAAAAGGGGCAGACCTGCTTCCACAGGCCATTGCAGACAGTTTTACATACATTGGCAGAAAGATGAATTTTCTTGTATTGGGCAATGGTGAAGCAGAAACCGAGGCCCAATTGACAAAACTAAAATCTAAAGCGCAGGGTGATTACAATACTTTCATTGGCTATGATGAAACCCTGAGCCATCTGATGTATGCTGGTGCAGACTTTCTTGTTATGCCATCAAGGGTTGAACCTTGTGGCTTGAACCAGCTTTATGCCATGAGATATGGCACCATTCCGGTAGTAAGAAGTACGGGTGGACTAAAAGACACTGTATTGGATGTTGGTGAACCCGGAGGATATGGCATCACCTTTAACCATGCCGCAGTAGGCGATATCACCCATGGCATTTATCGGGCGATTTCACTCTACAACCAAAAAGAAGTTTTTCGCAGAATAAGAGAAAAGATCATGGCCTTAGACTTCAGCTGGCACCGCAGTGCCGAGGAATATGTTTCCCTTTACCAAAGTTTTCAGTAAATTAGACAATATTCAATCAGAACATGAACAAGAACGTAATTGCAGTTATATTAGGCGGTGGGGCAGGATCAAGATTATCGCCCTTGACATCAACCAGAAGCAAACCTGCTGTTCCCATTGCCGGTAAATACAGGCTTGTTGATATCCCCATTTCCAATTGCCTGAATTCAAATATTGGAAGAATGTATGTGTTGACACAGTTCAACTCAGCTTCTTTGAACAAGCACATCAAGAACACGTATCATTTCAGCGCATTCAGCTCAGCTTTTGTAGACATCATTGCTGCTGAACAAACTCCTGATAATCCTACCTGGTTTCAAGGTACTGCCGATGCGGTAAGACAATCCCTCAGGCATATCAACCAACAAGACTTCAGCCATGTACTGATTCTTTCCGGAGACCAGCTGTACCAGATGGATTTTCAGGAAATGATCGATAACCATGTTCACAGCAAGGCTGATATATCCATTGCCACCATTCCTGTCGATGCCAAAGAAGCAACTGAGTTTGGTATCCTCAAAAAAGGAGAAGGTGGAATCATTGAAGCCTTTGTTGAAAAACCCAAAGCTGAATTACTGCCTGATTGGGTGAGCGATACAGGAGAAGCCATGCAAACACAGGGTAGAAATTATCTGGCCAGCATGGGTATTTATATTTTCGGCCGCCAGGTTTTGTTTGATCTTCTTCAGGAAGAAATCAAGGATGCCACTGATTTTGGCAAGGAAATCATCCCTTATTCCATCAGCAAGCACAATGTAGTGAGCTTTCAATACGAGGGTTATTGGACCGATATTGGAAACATCCATTCATTCTTTGAGGCCAACCTGGCCCTCACGCAGGATGTGCCCGAA
>JBJOOI010000043.1:0-8769 GCA_046051375.1 Bacteroidota bacterium
GCAACTCCTGCAAAAGCAGCTCCAGCCAAAGCAGCTCCAGCCAAGGCAGCTCCTGCAAAAGCACCTCCTGCAAAAGCAGCTCCAGCCAAAGCAGCTCCAGCCAAGGCAGTTCCAGCCAAAGCAGCTCCAGCCAAAGCAGCTCCAGCCAAGGCAGCTCCTGTAAAAGCAGCTCCAGCCAAGGCAGCTCCTGCAAAAGCAGCCCCAGCCAAGGCAGCCCCAGCCAAGGCAGCCCCTGCTAAAGCAGCTCCAGCCAAGGCAGCTCCTGCAAAAGCAGCCCCAGTCAAGGCAGCTCCTGCAAAAGCAGCTCCAGCCAAGGCCGCTCCTGCAAAAGCAGCCCCAACAAAAGCCCCTGCAAAAAAAGTTCCTACCATTTCTCCTGAAGTCAGGTTTGCTGAAACCAGCAAAGCACCAGCCAGTGCTGCAGAAGTCCGCAAGGCACTCAGGGCCAAAGAAGCAAAAAAGGATACCAAGGCTGTTGCCATGCCCAAAATCAATTCGAAATCTTCCCGAAAATATGAGCCAGAGTTTACCAAATCTGTGCTTGATGCAAAAGATGTCATTGCCCCAATGACCCCTACACAGCGTTACTCAGATGCTGAGCTTGCTGAATTCCGTGAGTTGGTACAAAACAAACTCAATGCGGCAAAGCAAGAACTCAGTTACCTGAATGGCTTGATCACCAGAAAGGATTCCATGAGTGGCGGTGATTCAGACAACCGTTACATGACCATGGAAGACGGAAGCCTTAGCATGGAAAGGGAGCAGCTCAGCCAGATGGCCAGCAGGCAGATTGACTTTATCGAAAAGCTTGAAAAAGCAATGATGAGGATTCAAAACAAGACTTATGGCATTTGCAGGGTCACTGGAAAACTGATCGACAGGGCCAGGTTAAGGGCAGTTCCTCATGCTACGCTCAGCATGGAGGCCAAGACCAACATGAACAAGCCTGGAAGTTCTTCCAATCAATAAAATAGTGTTGTTTTGATCAATGCATCTGTTGCATGGTCACCAGTTTGCTGTAGATTCCTTTTGACTCGATCAGTTCGTCGTGTTTGCCCCTTTCGGCAATCATTCCTTCATGCAATACAATAATCTCATCCGCGTGCCTGATCGTAGAAAGCCTGTGTGCGATAATGATGCTGGTGCGATCTTTCATCAGATTATTGATGGCATCCTGAACCCATTTTTCGCTCTCCGTATCCAATGAGGATGTTGCTTCATCCAGGATTAAAATCGGTGGATTTTTTAATACTGCCCTGGCAATGGTGAGTCTTTGTCTTTCTCCACCGCTCAATTTTGATCCTCGGTCACCTACCAGACTGGCATATCCTTCCTCTTTGTTTTCAATGAAAAGGTGTGCATTGGCAATGCTGGCCGCAGAGATAATTTCATCGATTGTAGCCTTTTCATTGCCCAGAGAAATATTGGCCCTGATGGTATCATTGAACAGAATAGGCTCCTGGGTTACAATTCCCATCAGGTTGCGGAGGTCTTTGATCTTGTATTTTTTGATGTTGATGCCATCAATCAGTACTTCCCCGGATGTTGCATCATGAAAGCGGGGAATGAGGTCAGCCAGTGTCGATTTTCCCGCACCTGATGATCCAACAAGAGCGATGGTCTGGCCTTTTTTGATGGTCAGATTGATCTTGTTCAGAATGCTCTTGTCCGGATAGGCAAAAACAACATCCCTGAGTTCGATTGTTTCATTGAAGCTTTCTATGGGCAAAGGATTCGGATCCTCCATTACTGCCTGCTCCTCCATGATCAGTTTTTGGATGCGCTCAATGCTGGCGGCCCCTTTTTGTATGTTATAGGACGCTGTACTGAATGCTTTTAAGGGGTTGATGATTTGGGTAAAGATCGCGATGAATGTCAGAAAATCAGGTCCGTTGAGTGAAAAATCATGGTTCAATACCAGGGTGCCACCATAATACAATACACAGGAAACGGCAATGATGCCCAATGTTTCTGAAACAGGCGAGGCAAGGTCCCTTCTTCGATTGGCTTTGTTCTTGATATCAAAAAGATCAAGGTTTTCTTTTTTGAAACGGCGCAGTTGCTGTCCTTCTGCATTGAAAGCCTTCACAACCCGGATACCGCCAAGGGTCTCTTCAATGGTGCTGAGGATCTCTCCCAGTTTTTCCTGCACACCTGTTGATACTTTTTTCAATGATCTGCCTATCCTTCCAATCACCAAGCCTGCAATCGGAAGAAAAAGAAGCAGGAAAACAGACAGTTCAGGGCTGAGGCTTATCATGGCAAACAGGTAAAATGCAATCAGGATGGGTTCCCTGAAGAAGCTTTCCAGAAAACTGATGGTGGAAAATTCCACGTCCTGGAGGTCGTTGGTCAGGCGGCTCATGATGTCACCCTTTCTTTGCTCATTGAAAAAGCCTACCGGTAAATCAAGAATTTTGCGGAACATATCCGTTCGCATGTCGTTGATGATGCTGTTTCTGATGGGTGTCAGCAGGTACAGGGAAAAATAAAGGAAAAGGTTTTTGAGCATGATGGCTGTTACCAGCACAATGCAAATAATGCCCAATGCCTTGATTTTTCCCTGGTCTGATGCGGTCAATATGGTCAACTGATTGTACAAGAGGTCTGAAAGGTTTCCAAGTTTGAACCTTGAAGTTTGTATTCCACCATCTCCCTGCAATCCAAAAATCAGGGTGAGGAATGGGGCAAGCATGGCGAGTGAGATCAGTGAAAACAGGGCAGAAAGGATGTTGAGTGAAAAATATCCAATCACCAATTTTGGATATTTTTTTATATAAGAAAAGATGATTCGGAGGCTTTTCATTTGCGTTCTCTACGTTTTTTCAGAATTAGCACCAAAAGTAACTAATTTTACATCCATCAAGTGATCAGTTATGGAGGAAAGCAAAAGACAGAAACAGGTGGCCGGTGTGATTCAAGAGGAAATGAACGATATTTTTCTTCGGATGGGGTTGAACATGATCAATGGCGGAATGGTTTCCATTGCTGCAGTTAAGGTTACTCCAGATCTGCTCGAGGCAAGGTTTTACCTCAGTTTGTTTCAGGTAAAGGATCCGGAGGCCGTGCTTGAAAAAATTGAAGATCGGAAAGGAGAGTTGAGAAGACAGTTGGGTGACAGGGTTAAGCAGCAATTGAGAAGGGTACCTGAATTGAGGTTTTTCAAGGATGATACTTTGGATCATGTGTTCAAGATGGAGGAAATCTTCAAAAAGATCAACGAAGAACGCAACAAATGAACCTTTCGATGATCCTGAAATTTTCATGGCGTTATTTCAGGGCCAAAAAATCGACCAACGCAATCAATATCATCTCCTGGGTGAGTGTGGTTGCCATCATGTTTGCCACAGCCTCCCTCATCATTATTCTCAGCGCCTTCAATGGATTTGAATCCCTGGTAAAATCACTCTATTCCTCATTTTATCCTGAGTTAAGGATAGGTCCGGAAAAAGGAAAAACAATCAATCTCACTGCTGAACAACTCAATCAACTCAGGGGCATTCCCGGTCTTGCAGCCATCACCCTTGTGGCGGAGGAGAGGGCTTTGTTGCAAAATGGATCTTTGCAAACTATTGTAAACATCAAAGGAGTAGACAAACAATATCCAATGGTTTCTGGATTGCCTGCCAGTATGTACAGGGGTGAATTCAATACTGGGGATGGCCAAAAACCTGGCCTGGTGATGGGGGTTGGGGTCGAACAAATGCTGGGGCTGGCATCCGACAGGAGTATTTATCCGGTATCCATTTATTTACCCAAGAAAAACATGCCATTGTCTGATCCTTCTGCCGCCCTTGGGCTTTCCCTGGGATATCCCCGGGGTAGTTTTGCCATTCAAACCGAATTTGACAACAAGTATGTGATTACCAATCTCGATTTTGTGAAAACATATACAGGACTGGGTGCAGATGAATTTAGTGCAGTAGAAATAAAACTTGATGGAAGGCGGAACACTGAAGATGCCCCATCCGCCTTAAAATCATTATTGGGCAAGGGATACAGCATTCAAAATCGGTTTGAACAAAACAGGATGTTGTATACCACCATTCGCCTGGAGAAGCTTGCGATTTATGGTATCTTCACCTTGATCCTTATTGTAGCGGCCTTTAACATGGTTGGGGCATTGAGCATGCTGGTATTGGAAAAGAAAAAAGATATTCAGGTGTTGAAGGCGATGGGTGCTGACCATGGATTGCTGCAAAAAATATTTTTGGCCGAGGGCATGCTGCTTTCCTTTATTGGCATGGCCGGTGGAATGGCCATTGCCATATTGCTCTATTTTTTACAGACCAGATTCAAGTTGGTACCGTTGGAAGGGGCAACTTTTTTGATTGACTATTATCCTGTAAAACTGGTCATGACAGATTTTCTGCTGGTTGCTTCAACGGTGCTGTTGATTGGTATCCTGGCCTCATGGATGCCAGCAAGAAGGGCTGCACTGTCTGTACTTGACCTGAGGGGTTGAAATCAATAATCTCCCATTGTTTCTGGAAGTTGGGCCAGGGCTTTAGCCAACTGATCGTCATTGGGTGCGATACCATGCCAGCCATGGTCATTTTCCATGAAATCAACACCTTTTCCCATCAGGGTATGCATCATGATGGCAATGGGTTTCCCCTGTCCTGTCAATGATTTGGCTTCATCCAGTACCTTGACCACATCATTCATGTCATTGCCCTGCATGCTGAGGGTAGTCCATCCGAAGGCTTCAAATTTTTCACTGATGTTGCCCAGCGATATGACCTGTTCTGTTGGGCCATCAATCTGCTGGCCATTCCAGTCAATTGTTGCAATCAGGTTGTCAACCTTGTGATGGGCAGCAAACATCACCGCTTCCCAAATCTGGCCTTCCTGTAACTCGCCATCTCCATGAAGGGTGTAGACCAGCCTGTCATCACCATTGAGTTTTTTGGCAAGGGCCGCACCAATGCCTACACTGAGTCCTTGTCCTAATGATCCGGAGGCAATCCTGATGCCTGGCAGGTGCTCATGGGTGGTGGGATGTCCTTGCAACCTGGTATTTAATTTTCTGAAACTTCCCAGCTCACTTATCGGAAAATAGCCTGAGCGGGAAAGGCAAGCGTAAAGCAAGGGAGAGATATGTCCATTGGAAAGGAAGAAAAGATCTTCACCGACACCATCCATATTGAATGCCGGATCATGCTTCATGACTTTGAAATACAATGCGGTCAAGAAATCTGCACAACCCAAAGAGCCACCTGGGTGGCCGCTCTGCACACCATGAACCATGCGCACAATATCTCTTCTGATCTGAGAGGCTGTTTCCTGCAATGAAGCCATTGGATTGAGTATTTCCGCAAAACTAATGCTTTTATAAAATTTACGCCATCCCTGTGATTTATTTATTGAAAATCGTTTTCAGATACAATTTGATAACGAACTTTTCGTTTATTAATGTTTAACTTCGAGGTGCTAAATATTAGCCAATATTTTAGCTCGAAACCTGTTCATGCTATCTTATCCTAAATTACCACAAATGGGCTTAGTCCTTTTGGCCTCTCTTGTTTCATTTCTTGTAGCTTTTACAGCAATACCAGTCGTCATCAAGATTGCGGATGCAAAAAAATTGTTTGATCTCCCCGATCAGAGAAAAATACATTTTACACCCATTCCTTCTTTGGGAGGCATAGGTATTTTTGCTGCACTCATGTTGACTGTATCTACAATGGTCTCCTTCTCAGAAGCTCCTGGTCTTCAGTATTTTATCGGAGCTTCAGTCATTATTTTTTTCCTTGGTTTGAAAGATGATATCCTGTTGATTTCACCCATGAAAAAATTTGCGGGACAGCTGATTGCCGCTTTTTTATTGGTTTATCCAGGTCATTTTCAATTGACATCTTTGCATGGCTTTCTGGGCTTGACCGCATTGCCCCCGATATTTTCCCAGATTTTTTCTTACATCACGATCCTGGTAGTGGTGAATGCTTTCAACCTCATTGATGGAATAGATGGCCTGGCTGGTAGCCTGGGACTGGTCTCTACCTTGTTTTTTGGTGTAGTATTTGCGATTGAAAAGGATTTCTCTTTTGCCCTTCTTTCTTTTTCGATGGCAGCAAGCCTTTTGGCATTCCTCAGTTATAATTATTCCCCTGCTAAAATTTTCATGGGGGATACGGGCTCATTGTTACTGGGTTTGGTTAATGCCGTCTTGGTGATCAGGTTTATCAATACTGCTAGTTTGCCAGGCACTGTGTTGCAGTTTTCAGCCGCTCCTGCTATTGGTTTTGCCGCTTTGTTTGTTCCCCTGATGGATACCCTGCGGGTAACTATTGTAAGGGTATATAAGGGTCGCTCTCCTTTTGCTCCTGATGTAAATCATATCCATCACCTGTTGATGAAAAAAGGGTTGACCCATATGCAGATTACAGGGATACTGGGGCTATTGGCCATTGCATTCATTGGTTTTGCCATTCTCACCCAGTCAATGGGCATCAATTTTGTGATTGCTGGCCTTTTCGTCATCGGAACAGCTATTTCTGCCTATTGTAAATTCACACCAGTGTCATCGTCCAAAACTGAAAAGGACATCAATGATGCTCAATCAGCAAGGAGTAATGAGCCTACCATTATCCTTAAAAACCTCACCTCTACCTCAGAGCTGAACAATTAGCCTCAGTTTTATATTCCTCATTTTATTTTCATTCAGTAGATTTGCAGACAAAATTTCCTTTTATGTCTGAAGAACTTGAATTGCATATGTTGGATGCTACTGCCACGATGGAAAAAGCAATTTCACATCTTGAATCAGAGCTTACTAAAATACGCGCCGGCAGGGCAAATCCTCAGATGTTTGATGGCCTCACTGTTGATTATTATGGGGCTCCCACCGGGATAGCCCAGGTTTCTAATATTTCTGTAGCAGATGCCAGAACACTCACCATACAGCCTTGGGAGAAGAACATGTTGCAATTGATCGAGCGCTCCATCATCGCCGCCAATCTGGGTGTAACACCGCAAAATGATGGCAGCATCATCCGCATTTTTCTTCCCCCGATGACCGAAGAAAGAAGGAAAGAAATTGTGAAAAGGGTTCAAAATGAAGGAGAACATTCCAAAGTTGCCATCCGCAACATCAGAAGGGATGCCATTGAACAGGTAAAAAAAATGCAGAAGAATGGTTTGAGTGAAGATATTGCCACAGATGCCGAAAAGGAAATCCAGGAAATGACCAACAAGTTCATCGCATTGGTTGAAAAACATCTTGCCGACAAGGCAAAAGAGATCATGAGCGTATAAGCCTATTTGTTGGCCAGTCTCACTCCTGCCAGGATAACCACCATTCCCAGGATTTGCATGACAGTAATGGTCTCTCCGGCAACAAATCCCCATCCGATGGCCACCAATGGAATGCCATAGGTTACCATGGAGGCAAAAACAGGACCTGCTTTTTTCATCAGGGTATAGAAAATCACCGATGCCAGGCAGGTGCTGATAATGCCCAATGTTGCACCCGCAATCGTTCCTTTTGTCAAACCACCACTGAGGAGGTTGGGGTCACTGAAATAACCTGTAGAGGCCAGTATGATCAGGTTGGGGATGATCAGTGCTGTAAAGGCAATGGTGGCTATGTGCAGCGGTGCAACGTCTTTGAGGTACTGGTTCACAACGTTTACATTCAGACCATAGCAAATGGTGGCAAGAATCACGAAAAAAGTATAGCCAATGTATTGAAGGTTAATTTGTCTGGAAGCTCCTAAAACGAGGACCAGCATTCCCGCAAAACCCAGCAGCATGCCTACCCATTTGATCCAGCCAACTTTAAGGTTGAAGAACAACATGCCAATGGCAAGGGTGAATATGGGTGTCAGGGCATTGAGGATTCCAGCAATAGAACTGTCTATTTTGGTTTGGGCAATACAAAAGAAATAGGCAGGAAAAAGGGTACCCAGAAATCCAGAAAGGATCAGGGCCGGCACCACTTTTTTGGGAACAGATCTATAGGCCTTAAAAATCCATGGAAGCATGACAATACCGGCAGAGATAATCCTGATGGAGGCCAGTTGGTATGGACTCAGCAATTCCATTCCCTCTTTCATGATGATGAAAGAACTTCCCCAGGTGAGGCAGAGAATGATGAACAGGATCCATTTCACGCTAAATGATTTTTGGACTGCGAAGGTCGTTAAATTTGCCTACCCATCTTCATTCTTTTGCATCATTTTACTATATTTGTCGCCTTACCTACTTCAACTCAACCGTTTTGAACACTGCCTCTTATCAGATCAGATTACCTCAGTTTGAAGGTCCGTTTGACCTTTTGCTCTTCTTCATTGAAAGAGATGAACTTGATATTTATAATATCCCCATCACCAGCATCATCGATGACTTTCTGGCCTTTATTAAAAAGTCTGAGGAGGACAATATCGAATTGAGCAGTGAGTTTATCCTCTTTATATCAACGCTCATCAGGATCAAAGCAAAAATGTTGCTTCCCCGAAAAGAGTTGGATGACCAGGGAAATGAGATTGATCCAAGGAAAGAACTGATTGATAAGATACTTGAGTATAAAAAATTCAAGGAGGCTTCATTGAAGCTTGCGGAACTTGAACAACAGCGGATGTTCATGGTAAAAAGGGGTAATCTCCAACAGGATCTGCATGCCATAGGAGAGGAGTCATCAGAAGGAACAGAGATTCAATCCATCTCTCTTTTCAAACTGATGAAAGTTTTTGAAAAGGTGATGCAGCGGGTGCATGATCGCCAAAACAAACCGCAGCATGTTGTTTACAGGTACAATTATACCATGGA
>JBJOOI010000044.1:0-8751 GCA_046051375.1 Bacteroidota bacterium
CAAGAATGTTGTCCAGATGTTCCTTTCCCTGATCATTCTTGTTGTATTGATGATCAGCGTGGCCAACAAATACAAAAAAGGCCAGGGCATTACTTCAGCACCCAAAGGCTGGCAGAATGCCATTGAGCCTGTCATTACTTTTGTAAGGGATGAGGTAGCCAAACCCAATCTTGGAAAGAAGTACATGAAATACCTGCCCTATTTATTGACTGTTTTCTTCTTTATCCTGATCAACAATATTTTTGGTTTGATCCCAGGTTCTGCCAACGTAACGGGGAATATCGCCTTCACAGTGGTATTGGGTGTGATTTCATTTTTTGTGATCCTATTCAGTACAAACAAGCATTTCTGGGGACATATCTTCTGGTTTCCTGGTGTGCCTACACCGGTGAGGATTTTCATCATGTTACCTGTTGAACTCCTGGGTGTATTCACCAAGCCCTTTGCATTGATTGTCCGTTTGTTTGCCAACATGGTGGCTGGGCATATCATCATATTGAGCTTTATCACATTGATTTTCATATTTGGATCGATGAGTGCTGTTGCAGGCTGGGGATTTTCTCCACTCAGCATCGCATTTGCCGTATTCATCTATATGATTGAAATAATGGTTGCCTTTATCCAAGCGTTCATCTTCACCAACCTGACAGCGGTTTTCATTGGTCAGGCTTTTGAAGGTGGCCATGAAGAGGGGCATCACTAAATCTTTTTTTTAATTATAAAACCAAGTATCATGAGTCTGATGAACATTCTGCTCGACGTTAGCGTTTCCCACCTCGGTGGTGCAATTGGCGCAGGTCTTGCTGCAATTGGTGCCGGTATCGGTATCGGACAGATCGGTAAGGGTGCAGTTGAGTCAATTGCACGTCAACCCGAAGCTGCCAACGACATTCGTGCGAACATGATCCTGACTGCCGCTTTCGTTGAGGGTGTTGCCCTTTTCGCGGTAATCGCAGGTCTGCTGGCTGTATTGAAAGCCTAGTCGTTTCGCCAAAAAACACTGCATCCAATGCACAGGGCGGAGGATGCAGTACTTTTAACTTTGTTACTCAAAATATAGCACATGGATCTTTTATTACCCGGTATTGGTCTTTTGGTTTGGACCCTGTTGGCCTTCCTGATTGTATTTTTTATTCTCAAGAAATTTGCCTGGGGTATCATCATCAAGTCACTTTCTGAGCGTGAGCAAGGCATTACCGATGCATTGGATACAGCCAAGAAAGTAAAGGCTGAAATGGCCCAGATGAAAAACGAAAACGAGGCCTTGATGGCTCAAGCACGTGAAGAACGCGCCCAATTGATCAAGGAAGCCAAAGAAACCAAGGACAAGATGATCAATGAGGCCAAAGAACAGGCCAAGTTCGAGGCTGCCAAGATTGTAACCGATGCTCAAGCGGCCATTCAGGCACAGAAAATGGCGGCCCTTACAGATGTCAAGAACCAGATCGGAAACATGGTGATTGAGATTTCTGAAAAAGTAATCCGCAAGCAACTCGATAACAAGGCCGAGCAGGAAAAATATATTCAGCAAATGGCTGGTGAACTTCATCAGTTCGGAAACCAATAAACATGCGTCAAATAAAAGTTGCACAGCGTTACTCCAAAGCCCTGTTTGATCTTGCCCTTGAAACAGGAAAGATTGAAGAGGTGAAGCATGACCTTGATCTGATCAGGGGGGTGGGGCATAAGGATCTCAGCATTTTGCTGGTCTCTCCTGTTGTTTCAGGAGACAAGAAAACGGCGATTTTTGATGCCATTTTCGCCAAGCATGTTCAGCCACTAACTGTTTCATTCTTCAAGTTGGTTTTTACAAAGGGGAGGTCTGTAGCCATTGATGAGATCATTGAAGCCTATGCCGATAAATACAGGGAGCACAAAGGAATCAAGGTTGTCGAATTGACCACGGCTGTAGAAGCCACGGATGCAGTCCGTGCAGCAGTTGCCGAGCAATTGAAGGGCAACAAAATGCTGGAAGGAAAGACCATCCAACTGAAGGAAAAAGTGGATGCCTCCATCATTGGCGGTTTGATTGTTCAGGTGGATGATAAATTGTTTGATGCCAGCATCAAACATGACCTCCAACACATCAAGCGCCAGTTCATCAAAAACATGTACGTAAGCCAGTTAGGATAATCAATAAACAGATTACAATTTAAATCAGCAGTTATGATAGACATTAAGCCCGATGAGATTTCAGCGATACTCCGCCAGCAGCTGAGCAACTTCAACACATCAGCCGAGCTGGAGGAAGTGGGCACTGTACTTCAGGTAGGTGACGGTATTGCCCGTATCTACGGTTTGAACAATGTAAAATCAGGAGAGCTTGTTGAGTTTGAAAATGGTGTAAAAGCCATTGCCCTCAACCTTGAAGAAGATAATGTGGGTGTGGTATTGATGGGTGAGGGTGCCGGAATCAAGGAAGGTTCAAAAGTGAAGCGCACGGGCATGATTGCCTCCATCAAGGCTGGTATGGGTCTTGTGGGGCGTGTCATCAATACCCTGGGCGAACCCATCGATGGCAAGGGTCCTATCACCGGAGACCTCTATGAAATGCCACTGGAGCGCAAGGCGCCTGGTGTTATTTTCCGTGAGCCGGTAAAAGAGCCACTGCAAACAGGTTTGAAGGCCATTGATGCCATGATTCCTATCGGAAGGGGACAGCGTGAGTTGATCATCGGTGACCGCCAGACTGGTAAAACTGCCATTGCCATTGATACCATCATCAACCAGAAAGAATTTTACAAAGCAGGCAAGCCTGTTTATTGTATCTATGTAGCCATCGGACAAAAAGCTTCGACCATTGCAGGTGTAATGAAAACATTGGAAGACAATGGTGCAATGGACTATACCATCATCGTTGCCGCTCCTGCCGCTGATCCAGCGCCACTTCAATTCTATGCTCCATTCTCTGGTGCGGCCATTGGTGAGTTCCTCCGCGATACCGGAAATGCTGCCCTGATTGTATATGATGACCTTTCAAAGCAGGCTGTTGCCTACCGTGAGGTTTCATTGTTGCTTCGACGCCCTCCAGGACGTGAAGCCTATCCTGGTGACGTTTTCTACCTGCACAGCCGTTTGCTTGAGCGTGCTGCAAAAGTGATCGCCAAGGATGAAGTCGCTGCCAAGATGAACGATCTTCCAGACTCCATCAAACATTTGGTGAAAGGTGGTGGTTCATTGACTGCTTTGCCCATCATTGAAACACAGGCGGGTGACGTTTCTGCCTATATTCCTACCAACGTAATTTCCATCACGGATGGTCAGATATTCCTTGAGTCGAACCTGTTCAACGCAGGTATTCGTCCTGCGATCAACGTAGGTATCTCTGTAAGCCGTGTGGGTGGTAATGCACAGATCAAGTCAATGAAAAAAGTATCTGGTACTTTGAAGCTTGACCAGGCCCTTTACCGTGAGCTTGAGGCTTTCTCAAAATTTGGTGGTGATCTCGATGCTGCAACCAAGTCTGTAATCGACAAGGGCGCCCGCAACGTGGAAATCCTGAAGCAAGGCCAATACCAACCCGCATCTGTTGAAAAGCAGGTGGCCATCATCTATCTGGGTACCCAAGGTTTGTTGCAAAATGTAGCAGTAAGGTCTGTGAAAGCCTTTGAAGAGCATTTCCTCCTTGAAATGGAAAACAAACTTCCAGAAGTACTGGCAGCATTCAAATCGGGTAATCTTCCAGAAGATGGCCTAAAAGCCATGGTTGCGCTTGCACAAGGCATCATGCCCCAGTACAAATAAGGTTCTACCAGTCAACATCTGTACAATACAAGGTCCGGAAGATTACTTTCGGACCTTTTTTTATTTGACAATCATCCAACCATTGCCTCTTCATCTTGTTGTATAAAAAACCCCACAACCCCTCAAACATGCTCCTCGAAGTATCCCATCTCACCAAATCATTCGGCAGCTTTACCGCCGTTGAGGATCTTTCTTTCTCTGTGAAGGAAGGAGAGGTTTATGGATTTCTTGGGCAAAATGGTGCTGGGAAATCCACTACCATAAGGATGATCCTTTCTTTGATTCGGCCAACCGGTGGAAACATTGAAGTTTTTGGCAGTTCGCTGTTTACAGAAAGGGAATCTATTCTCAGAAGAATCGGTGCCGTTGTGGAGAAACCCGATCTCTATCGTTACCTGTCGGGTTATGAGAATCTTAGTCTGTTTGCCAAGCTCAGTGATGCCTCTATCAGCAAGTCGACCATCATGGAATGCCTGACCCTGGTGGGACTGGAGAAGAGGTCAAAAGATCCTGTACGGGTCTATTCACAGGGCATGAAACAACGACTGGGTATTGCAGTTGCATTGGTGCACAATCCTGATTTCATCATATTGGATGAGCCTACCAATGGCTTGGATCCGCAGGGTATTGCAGATATCCGTAACCTGATCATGATGCTGAGCAAGGACAGGGGTAAAACCATCCTTGTTTCTTCTCATCTCCTGTCTGAGATCGAACAGGTGGCCGACAGCATGCTGATCATCAACAAAGGCAAAAAGATAGTGGAGGGCAAGGTGAAAGAACTGGTCAATCCTGAGAAATTACACCTCGAAATTGTTTGTTCTGATAATCTGAAAGCATTTGAATTGTTGTCTGATTCTGCCTGGGCCAATGGTTTGCGCAGGTCCAACAGCCAGTCGGTCAGCATTCAGACAGATGCCGGCTCGGTTGCAGCACTCAATAAATACCTGGTTGATCAGCATATTGGTGTAACCAGTTTGCGTGCGATGAATTCGCTTGAAGCTTATTTCCTCTCCTTAACCTCCGGCAATGATGTTTCTTAATATTGTTAACATAGAGCTCTATAAGATTTTCCGTAAGCCTCGGACCTACATTTCCTTTGCTGCGGTATCTGCCATAGTGGGATTGATCCAGCTTGGATTTTATGCTGATGGGGAGAGTTATATGCAGTTTGGTATGCAGTCGTTTTCTGACTCCTTTGATATCCAGGGAAACATCATGAATGGGTATCTCATGGCCTTTATCATCCTGCAATTGTTGCTGGTGCATGTTCCACTGCTGGTAGCGCTTGTGGCAGGCGACATGATATCCGGTGAAGCCGCGCAGGGTACTTTGCGATTGTTATTGACCAAGCCCATCAGCAGGTCTACCCTCATCCTGGCCAAATTCACGGCTTCCGGAATCTATACCATTGCTTTGCTTTTTTGGATGGCCATCTGGGCCCTGGGAATTTCAATGATGGTCTTTGGTGCGGATGACATGCTCATCCTCAAAAGTGATTCGGCTTCGCAAATCATGTCATCCGATGTGATGTGGCGATACCTCGCGGCATTTTTATTCGCTGCCATTGCACTGCTGACCGTATCTGCATTGAGTTTTTTTCTCAGTCTCTTCGCAGAAAATTCAATTGGTCCGATCATGGCCACCATGAGCATCATCATCGTTTTTACCATATTGAATACACTGGACCTGCCCATTTTCAACAGCCTGAAACCATTTCTATTCACCAGCCACATGCTGGGCTGGAAGGGATTCTTTGATGTTACCGTCAATGAAAACAATGAGCAAATTGTGGGATCCATTGAGAATCTTAGGGCAATACTTTTTTCTGGAGTCATTTTAGTAGTACACATTCTCCTTTTTGTCATTTCTTCAATTGTTATTTTTAACCGTAAGGATATTAAGTCATAAAAAAAATTTAAAAATTGCATAAATAAAATTTGTTAATTGTAATTTATTTATGACATTTGTATTCCAAGCGTACTTAATCCGTACCAGGTTATAAATCTAATTCCTCCGATCCTACCGCCCTCCATTTCCTTCGAAATCCGTATTTTTTATAACCTAAAAACTATGTTTATGACAATTGCTCAAAGTGCATTGACCAAGAAGGTCATGCCAGCTCTCAGTGGATTTCTACTTCTTTTCTCTCTCGATTCATGTAACAAGAACAACGACTTTACTCCAAATCTTTTGGATTTGGAAAATAAAGTCAACACCGTAGCAAATGCAGTTCTTTCCGACAAAGCATTGCTGGGTAAGTACATTTATTTTGATGCAGCCCTATCTGCCACCCCAGGACAGTTTGCTAAAGGCGGCGCAATGACCCAATCTTGTGCGTCTTGTCACTTGCCCCAGCAGGGATACGCGGGGCTTGAGTCTCAAGGACATGCAAACAGAGGAAACACAAGTTGGGGGCTCATTCCAGGCGGCTTCAAATCAGGTATTGGTGAAGGTGCAGTAGCTGGTGTTTTTGGAGGCAGGAAACCACCGTCCGCTTCATATGCTACTTTCAGTCCCATTTTGAAATTGGGCGGTAAAGAATACGAAGGTGGATTGTTTTGGGATGGAAGAGCAACTGGATCTGAACTGGGAAGCCCTGCTGCAGAACAGGCACGCGGACCCTTCTTGGCAGACAAAGAACACAATTTCAATACAACAACCGGAAGGAGAGATTTGCTGATGGTGATCAAAAACGGATCCTATTATCCATTGTACAAAAAAGTGTGGGGCAATGATTTAGATCTGCTTACCGCTGATGGAGATCCGGCAAGTGCATTGGTCGTGAAAAATTAC
Organism: Bacteroidota bacterium; assembly: GCA_046051375.1. GTDB lineage: Bacteria > Bacteroidota > Bacteroidia > Chitinophagales > Chitinophagaceae > Pollutibacter. Next base: position 6,541 of record JBJOOI010000044.1, read on the forward strand.
AACAATGTTGCATTTGCGATTGCCGCTTATGAAGCGTCTTCAGAGGTAAATCAGTTTTCTTCTAAATACGATGATGTAATGGCGAAGAAAGCATCATTTACTGCTGAAGAAGAGCTGGGTTACAAGCTCATGCTTTCTTCAAAAACAAAGAATTGCGGAAGTTCAGGATGTCATGGTGAGAAAAAGGCCGATGGTGTTGCTCTCTTTACCGATTTTGGATATGACAACATTGGTTTGCCTTGGAAAGCTGAGTACCGCAAAGAGGAAGGTTTGACCAAAGGTCAAGTTGACAAAGGTTTCTACACAACCTTGACTTCTGGTAATCTGCCCAAGGGTTTGAAAGTCGATAAAGTCAATGAACAAATTGCAACATTCAAAACACCATCATTGAGAAACGTAGCCCGTGGTGAAGGCAACAAGCGATACATGCACAATGGTGTTTTCGCCAGCCTTGAAGAGGTTATGCACTTCTACAATACAAGAGATGTGAAAGGTGCAGGCTGGAGTCCTTCTGCAAAAGCAGATGACAAAACAAAAGCAGACTGGAGGCCTTGGGGAGCTCCTGAATATGCTCAAACCATGGCAGGAAATGACGAGCTTGGAAATTTTGGTCTTTCAGTAAAAGAAGAGAAAGCCATCGTAGCTTTCATGAGAACACTGAGCGACACTAAGGTTGTTTTGCCTCCTGCTGCTTATGCTGCTGCTCCTGCGCCGGCAACGAACTAATCAGGAAATTATATCAGGTTTTATTATCCAGGCGGCCACAATGTTGGCCGCCTGGATTTTTTGTTTATATCATCAGGATGCATAATTTCTTTTTATTATTTCTTCATTTATTTTTTATGAAAAATGCATAATATATAAAATTAATTTATTTGTCGATAAAGTAGATTAATGCATAAAAACAGGTTAATTCATCTTGATTGATGACATTTGCACTCCGACCAAAGTAATCCGTACTAGGTTATAAATCTAATTCCTTCGATCCTACCGCCCTCCATTTCCTTAGAGATCCGTTTTTATAACCTAAACCTTTTTATCCATGTCAACAAAGTCTATCACATTGATCCAAAGGATCATGTACGCCTCCTCATGCCTTTTTTTAGTTGTATTGCTCAATGCTTGTAGCAAGGAAAATGATTTCAAGCCAGACCTTTTAGACCTTGCTAACTCCAGAATCAAAACTCCGGCAACAAAACCCCTTAACGATAAGGAATTGTTGGGTAAGTACATTTATTTTGATGCCGGCTTGTCCGCCAGCAGCAGTGGTCAGTTTGCCAGAGGTGGTGCAATGACCCAATCTTGTGCCTCTTGTCACTTGCCCCAGCAGGGCTTTGCCGGTTTTGAGTCTGGCAATGCCAATCGTGGTAATCCTCAATGGGGTCTCATTCCTTTCGGTTTTGAATCGGGTATTGGAGAAGGCGCGGTTAATGGAGTTTTTGGAGGCAGAAAACCACCTTCCGCAGCGTATGCAACCTTCAGTCCCATCCTGGATCTAAACGCTGCACAGATTAGTGGTGATTACGAAGGTGGATTGTTTTGGGATGGAAGAGCAACGGGAAGTGAATTAGGAAACGTCGCTGCAGAACAGGCCCGTGGTCCATTCTTGGCAGACAAAGAACACAATTTCAATACACAAACCGGAAGGAGAGATTTGTTGCTGGTGATAAAAAATGGATCTTATTATCCATTGTATAAGAAGGTTTATGGTGCAGGTTTAGATGGTATCTCTGTAAGTACAGATCCTGCAAGCCCATTGGTTATTACCCATTACAATAATGTTGCGTTTGCCATTGCAGCTTATGAAGGTTCTTCAGATGTGAATCAGTTTTCTTCCAAATACGATGATGTAATGCGGAAAACAGCAAAATTTACGCCTGAAGAAGCAGAAGGGTACAGAATCATCCAATCTTCACAAGTGGACAATTGCGGATCATCTGGATGCCATAAAGAAAAAGAAAATGGCGTTGCGTTATTCACCGATTTTGGATATGAGAACATTGGCTTGCCCTGGAAAGATGCATACCGCAGGGAAGATGGTTTGAAAAGAGGCGATGTAGACCAAGGTCTGTATACCACCATCATCTCTAATCCGAACCAAAGTAATTTGAATATGGCAGCTGCAAGGGAAAAAATTGGTACTTTCAGGACACCTACCTTGAGAAATGTGGCCCGCGGGGAGAACAGCAATGGCGCAGGGAAAGGGAAAAG
>JBJOOI010000045.1:0-8675 GCA_046051375.1 Bacteroidota bacterium
GTGCACATTGAAGCCCAGGTATCAAGGGCTTTTAAATCATCCATGGAAGTGCATATCACTGTATGGGGCGAAGACCTCACCCAGCAATACAAATACAAAAGCAACGAGGCCTATCTGACTTTTGTAGCACTTGACCCCAATGGAAAACCAAGAATGGTTCCTGAGTTGACTCCTGAAACAGAAGAAGAGATAAAAGTGTTTGAGGGTGCATTGAGAAGAAGGCAGTTGAGGCTTGTGCTTGCAAAGAAAATGAAAGCAGAGGACGCAACAGAACTCAAAGCCTTGTTCACCAATTGATGCGTCAGGCAGGCGAAATCTCCTGATGGTGCTTGCCTTTCAGCATGAATTGTTTGCTTTGTTCTATGGCATCCATGATTTGTTCAAGGATCTCATCTACAGATTGTTCGTAATTGATCTGTAGGGGTTCTTTAAAACTAACAGATAGCAGTGTGCCCTTCTTCTTGAACCTTAAACCCTTTCTGTTGAAGGCTCTCCAGAAACCATTGATGACCACCGGAACTACAATTGGTTGCATGGTCTTGATGATATGCGCAGTACCCTTTCTGCCAGGAGCAAAAGGTTTAGTAGTTCCCTGAGGAAAAGTAATGACCCATCGCTTGGATAATGCCTCATTGATTTTGGAGGAATCATTTGTATCCACTTCCCGCTTGACATCTTTACCTGCGGCTCTCCAGGTTCTTTTGATTGTAATGGCACCAGCCAAGGTGAAAAGCCTGGTGAGCAGATTGTCTTTCATTGTTTCTTCTGCAGCAACAATATTGACATCTACAAATGGATTGAGAAAATAAAAAGGAAGCCCCAGCCTGTTTTTTCTTCCCCACTTTACAGCGCAGAAAATATGGAGAAAAGCGATGACGTCAGCAAAATAAGTTTGATGATTGCTTACAAACAATACATTTTCTTTGGGAAGCTTTTCAATGTTTTCAGTACCACTGATCTTGAGTTTATTGACGATGGCAAGACCTGGATAGGTGAAAACTCCAACGAAGGCATATACCAACTTCCTCACCAACTTGATATCTTTCAGTTTATCAATCATAATAGGAGATTCAAGATAAGGATTATTCAATTACACCTATCAATCTGTGGAGGTTTGATCCAGCCAATTACAGAACCTCTTTAGCATTTAAAAGATTAATTTTATTAAAAATCAAAAGTGAATGAAAATAACGACAGCCATCTTCGATATGGATGGATTGCTGATCAATTCAGAACCATTCTGGTATGAAGCTGCCCAAGAATGCCTGATGAAATTTGGCATGACCATTGGTGAAGAACAATATGTTGAGACCACCGGTCTTCGGACCAAAGAATTTCTTCAACATTGGTTTGATGTTTTCGATATAGACAAGGTCCACATTCCCAACACTGAAAAAGAAATTACAGATCTCGTCATCGCGAAAGTAATGGAGAGTGGAACCATGATGGATGGAGTTGCTGATGCCATGGAGTTGGTCAAACAATCTTCCCTCAAAGTTGGTCTTGCCAGTTCTTCTCCCCTTGCACTGATCAATGCCGTTCTTGAGAAAACAAACATGGCACAGTATTTTTCAGCCATTTGTTCCGCAGAGTTTTTACCCTTTGGCAAACCCAATCCGCAGGTATTCATCAATTGTGCTGTTGCACTGGGCAGCCACCCTGCTGCCTGCATCTGTTTTGAAGATTCTTTCAATGGCATGATCGCTGCAAAAGCAGCAAGGATGAAATGCATTGTTGTTCCTCACCCTGACCAATACCACCAGGAGCGTTGGAACATTGCCGACCTAAGGCTCAACTCTTTGCGTTCCCTAACCATTCAGGATTTCAATGTATTATTGGCATAAAAAAAGTCCTGTGCAAATGCACAGGACCCTTATTGTTTGATGTCCGTCGGATATAAGTTTCCTTATTCTCCGCCTTCCATTTTCTTCTTGAGTTCAGCGAGAACACCAAGGTCGCCCAATGTTGATTTCTCAACCTTGTTCTGAATGTCCTTAACAGCTTTTTTGGTTTTTGCTGCATCGGCTTTCTTTTCCTTGACAACTGCTTCTTTCTCATCAGCTGCAACCTGTTCCCAGATGCGGGCATGACTCAACACAATCCTCTTTTCGTTGCGATCAAATTCAATCACCACGAACTGGGCAGTTTCATCAGCACCAACTGTCTTACCATCCTCTTTTGCAAGATGACGGGCAGGTGCAAATCCTTCAAGACCGTAAGGGAGCTGTACTACAGCACCTTTATCATCCTTTTTAACAACAGTTCCTTCGTGTGTAGAACCGATGGCAAAGGTTTCTTGAAGGGCATTCCAAGGATCTTCTTCGAGTTGTTTGTGTCCAAGTTGAAGCTTCCTGTTTTCCTTGTCAATGTTCAAAATCATGATGTCAATCTGACTACCTGATTTGGTGAACTCTGTAGGATGATTGTAACGCTTCAACCAGCTGAGGTCGCTGATGTGGATCATACCACCAATACCTGGCTCAAGTTCAACAAACACGCCGTATGGAGTGATGTTTTTAACAAGGCCTGTATGACGGCTGGACACAGGGTATTTATCCTCGATGATGTTCCAAGGATCTGATGTAAGTTGTTTGATAGAAAGACTCATCTTTCTGCTGTCCTTGTCAAGTGTCACCACTTTTGCTTCGTACTCATCACCCAGCTTGAAGAACTCTTTTGCATTCACAGGTGTGTTTGCCCAAGTGATCTCGCTAACGTGAACAAGTCCTTCAACACCAGGAGTGATTTCAAGGAATGCACCATAATCTTCGATGTTGACTACCCTGCCCTTCACATTGGCACCCTCAACAATTTCTGTTGAAAGTGTATCCCAAGGATGTGGAGTCAATTGCTTAAGACCAAGGCTGATCCTGCGTTTCTCATCATCGAAGTCGAGGACAACGACATTGAGTTTCTGATCAAGCTTGAGCACTTCAGAAGGATGGTTGATACGTCCCCAGCTGATATCTGTGATATAGAGAAGACCATCTACGCCACCAAGATCAAGGAATGCTCCGAAATCAGTGATGTTTTTGATGGTTCCTTCAAGGACCTGACCTTTTTCAAGTTTACCCATGATCTCAGCACGTTGTGCTTCGATATCGCTTTCGATGAGTGCCTTGTGAGAAACAACTGCATTCTTGATGGTCTCGTTGATCTTGACCACTTTGAATTCCATTGTTTTACCAACAAACTGATCGTAGTCGGTAACGGGTTTAACGTCGATCTGTGATCCTGGGAGGAAGGTTTCCATGCCCATGATGTCAACGATAAGACCACCTTTGGTTTTGCTGGTAACAAAGCCAGAAACAACTTCACCTGATTTATGCATCTCAACAATACGCTCCCAAGCACGTGTGATACGGGCTTGCTTGCGGCTGAGGTGCAGGTGACCTTCCCTGTCTTCTTTTTCAACAACCATTACTTCTACTACATCACCGGTCTTCAATCCATGAAGGTCCCTGAATTCGTTCAACGAAACAAGACCATCACTTTTGAAACCAATGTTGATCACCACATCGGTTTTGGTAAGGCCCACTACGGTACCCTGAACCATTTCACCATCAGTGATTTGTTTGAATGTGCCCTCATAAACGGCATCATACTTGAGTTGCTCTTCGTTGTTGTAACGGGCAACGTTGCGCTTGTCAATGCTCCAATCGAAATCATCGTGTGCGGAGACTGTTGACGGATTTGCTAGTGTGTTGTTTTCTTCCACTATTAATTTCCTCCTTTTGTTTGGATTTCAAGCTGTTTTGTCAGCCTGATTTGGGGACGGCAAAGGTAATAGAAATACTGATTAATTGAGAAAAAAACCTGTTTTTTAGGCTATTTTTTCAGGAAATCCGATCAGAAAAGGGGATTTTTCTTGATTCTATCCCTTGCTGATCTTCATGATGGCCTCAGCAAGCTTGTCCAGGTCCTTGAGTGAGGTATACACATTGGGTGTAACCCTTACTCCGTGGATGTTTTCCCAGTTGATCGCAACGGTATGGATCTTGTATTTTGAGAACAATTCGCCAGCAACCTCCTCCGGTTTCTTGCCTTCAATGGCGATGCTTGCAATGGCGCAAGAGAGATGTTTGGATTTGGGTTGATTAAAGGAAACTTTAGGAAGATGTTTGACCTGATTGACCCAATGGTCTTTGAGCTGCCTCAACCTGTTTTCTTTGCGCTTGCTGCCAATCACCTCATGAAAATCAACCGCTGCGCCAATGGCCATTTCAGATGCAAAGGAACGGGTACCCAGCGATTCAAATTTTCTGATATCAGTGCCATCGGGCTCATTGTTGGAAAGCAAGGCCCAAACATCCTTTATCTTCTCTTTTTTGATATATAGCATGCCAGAGCCAAACGGAGCACTCAACCACTTGTGTAGTGATGTGGCAAAATAATCGCAGCCGAGGTCAGGAATCTTGAAATCGAAATGGGCAAAAGTATGTGCGCCATCTGCAATCACTTCTATCCCCTTGGCATGGGCAGCATCTGCAATTTTTCTGACCGGCATGATCTGGCCACACCAGTTGATGAGGTGGGTTACCATCACAACCTTGGTCTTGGTGGTAAATGCGTTGGTATAGCAAGCTGCTATGTCATCTTCATTTTCCATGGGGAGCTGGAGGTCTACCCAGATCAGTTTGATGCCATCCCTTTTCTCTCTTTGCTTCCAGGCATTGATCATGTTGGGATAATCCTGTTTGGTGAGCACCACCTCATCCCCTGCCTTAAGGTTGAGTCCAAAAATAACTGTATTGAGGCCCTCAGTAGCATTCCGGTTGATGGCAATCTCTTCCTTGTCACACCCCGCCAAACTTGCCAGTTTTTCGCGCAGGGGTTCACGGCCCTGGTCTAAAATTTGCCACATGTAGTAAGATGGGGCTTCGTTGGCATATTGATAATACCGGATATGTGCGTCTTGTACAACCTTGGGTTGGGGAGCCACTCCTCCGTTGTTCAAATTGATGATATTGGGGCTCACAGTATAGGACTCTCTCACCCATCCCCAAAAATCTTCATCATTGGCCATTGCACCAGTGGTATTGGGATGATCTGTTAAGGCATATTTTTTTGCCTCTCTTGCGAACACAGGATCAATGGCAGACAAAAAGGGAAGCACTGCTGCAGAGCGTAAAAAATTCCTTCTTGAAGATGGGTTTGGCATATGTTCCGTTTTTTATGATAATCTTGAAGCAATTGTATTGGCAGCAATCCAACCGCTTGACCACGCATGCTGAAAGTTGTACCCTCCGGTAATGCCATCCACATTCATCACTTCACCTGCAACAAACATCCCTGCTATTTTCCGGCTTTCCATGGTCAGCGGATTGATCTCTTCCAATTTGATGCCACCGGCCGTCACAAACTCTTCTTTAAACGTTGTTTTTCCACTTACCATATATTGATCATTGCACAGGGAACGGGAGAGGTTTACCAGGGCATGTTGAGGAATGTTGGGCCAGATCATTTCAGGCTCAATTCCAGATTTGATCAGCAAATAATTCCATAATCTTGCGCTGAGCTCAAAACTGTTTTTTGACCCGATTGCATTCCGTGCAATCGCCTTGGTTTTTTTCAACGTTTCCAGCATCATGCTCTCGTGTGAATCAGGGACCCAATTGAGCCTGACTTCGAAACCATATGCTGCAGCATTCAACTCCCTTGCTGCCCTGGATGATAACTTGAGCACCGCAGGGCCACTGAGCCCCCAATGGGTAATCAAAACGGGGCCTGTTTCCTGCAATTTTAATGAAGGGATTTTCACTATGGCATGCTTTGATGAAACACCCATCAAAGCGTGCAAGTGTTTGTCGGGGATATTAAACGTGAACAAAGAGGGCACAGGTGTTTCAATGGAATGGCCTGTTTTTTCTATCCACTCAAACCCGGATAGTTTAGGATGGCCGCCTGTTGCGATACAAACAAAATCAGCAGTCTCCAGTATTGAGTTTTGATTATCCTTCATCACAGACAACTTGAATCCTTCAGGCTCTTTCTGAATGGACACTACATCTGCCTGCATCATGATACCGACATGGTATTGTTCAGCTTCAGCCATCAGACAATTGATGATGGTTTGGGATTGATCCGTTACAGGAAACATCCTGCCATCTTGTTCTGTTTTCAAGGAAACTCCTCTTTCTGAAAACCAGTTGATGGTATCTTTTGAAGAGAATTGATGCAAGGATTTCCGGATAAAATTTCTTCCCCTAGGATAAGCATCCAGCATATCATCGACCATTTCAGCCGCGTGGGTAACATTGCACCTGCCACCGCCACTGATGCGGACTTTCGAAAGCAGTTTGGCTGATTTTTCAAGAATCACTACATCGAGGTTGCTGTTCAATCGCGCAGCATTTACTGCACAAAAAAAACCAGAAGCCCCACCACCTATAACGATTAGTTTTTTTCTTTGGCTCATTTTTTCATCATCATGATGGAAGCAAATATTTCCAATCCATCCCAAAGATTCTGGATGCGAATGTTTTCATTTTCCGCATGCTGGTTGTTGTCATGGTTGGCCATAGGAACGGTGACTGGCTTGGTATTGAGCATTTGCTCAAATATAAAAAGGGGCAAACTTCCACCCAGGGTTGGCAACAATACTGGCTTCTCGGGAAGAGCCGCCGTTACTGCAGCTACTATCTGCTGCGCCACCCGATTGTCCATGGATGTCTTTTGGGCATTGTAACCATCGGAACGTTTCACCATGCATATTTTATCATACAAAGCCCTCTCCTCATTCGTTGGTTCAGCCTCTGTTACATGATAGCCTTGTGCTTTGATATGATCAATGACTTTCTGTTGTTGTCTTTTCCAATCATTGCCCGCAACCAGTCTCAGGTCTATGGAAGCAACTGCTTTTGTAGGAATCACATTGGCAGATTGTTTCCCAACACCGGCACTTTGGAATCCGTTGATGTTAAGGGAAGGACGATTCAGGTTTTCATTTAGGGTTCCTATTCTTTCTGCTTTTTTAATACCCAGTTCTTTCTTGAGTTGCTCTTCGACCGCAGGAATTTTTGACAAGGCATTCTTTTCAGCTTCGCTCAGGGGAAGAACATCGTCATAAAATCCTTTGATGGTAACGTCACCCTTGTTGTTTTTCATGCTTGCGAGCAAATGTGCCATTTCCATGGCTGGATTCGGCGCCCAGTTTCCATAATGGCCAGAGTGCAGGGGACGCTTTGGACCAAAAACAGTAAGCTCTACATGCGTATCACCTCGAACTCCAAAAACAACTTGCTTTCTGCCAGACTGGTGTACGGGTCCATCGCTGATGACCCAAATGTCGGATTTCAGCAATGCTTTGTGCTGATCAAAAATTTCGCTGAGATGAGTAGAGCCAGCTTCCTCTTCTCCCTCAAAAAAGAATTTCAGGTTGATGCCCGGTGTAATGTGCAAAGCAGCAAGGGCAGCGTAAGCATTGATGATGGTGTAAACGCCAGCTTTATCATCTGAACTACCTCTGGCATAAATTCTCCATTCCGGATTGAATGTAGATGAACCCTCGGGCCAGTCAATCAATTGACCACCATTGGCCAGTGAACCATTGGCAAGGCGGGGTTTAAAGGGATGCAAGCCAGTACTCCATTTTGTAGAATCAACAGGTTGTCCGTCGTAATGGGCATAAAAAACAACTGTTTGGGTTGCACCAGGAGCCATCACCTCGCCATATACAGCAGGCGGTTTATCTGAAGTTCTCGGGTAAAGGAGTTGAACATTGGCAATACCTTTTGATTTCATGTAGTCTGAAATCCAAATGGCATTTTTACGGATGTTTGGGATATCGTCAGCGACGTTGGGAATCTTGAGAAAATCAACATAGGTTGATAACATCGAATGCTCATTGGCTTTTCTGAAATTCCTGACTTTTAATACCGGTTCAGATTGAGCAAAAACAAAAAATGGGGACCACAAAAACAAGATAAATGTTCTCATGGAATAAAGTTAGCACATAGAAATGAGGAAACGAGGATCAATAACCGCTGTAAAGCGCCTGATTGGCATTTTCGTTTTGAATAATTTTATCAAAACTGGAAAGGATGTCTACCCTGCCACGCTTTATGCAGATGGTATGCTCATAATGCGCGGAAAACTTACCATCTTTTGTTCTTACAGTCCAACCATCCGCATCATAAATCACATCCCGTGTTCCCATGTTGATCATGGGTTCAATGGCAATGACCATGTTTTCTCGAAGTTTTGGACCAGTGCCTTTTTTGCCATAGTTAGGCACTTGTGGATCTTCGTGCAATTGTTTTCCCAATCCATGACCCACCAATTCCCTGACCACACCATAGTGATGCTGGCGTTCTGTAAAATCCTGAATAGCAAATGAAATATCGCCAACCCTGTTTCCGGCAACAGCTTTTTCGACACCTAGTAACAGTGAAGTTCTGGTAACCTGCATCAAGAGCTGATGCTCTTCTGCAACAGGTGCAATCCCAAAAGTGTAAGCACTGTCACCATGGAAACCGTTTTTGTAAACACCAACATCAATGGATACGAGATCGCCTTCTTTGATGGTATTGTTGTTGGGAAATCCATGAACAACAGCATCATTTACGGAAATACAAGTTGCAAAAGGATAGCCACGGTAGTTTTTGAAAGAGGGAACTGCCTTGTTGTCGAGAATAAATTCTTCTGCACGCTGGTCGAGCATTTGGGTAGTTATA
>JBJOOI010000046.1:0-8662 GCA_046051375.1 Bacteroidota bacterium
CATCGACAGAATCGCTCAAAGGACCAATTGAAGAATCCCACCACTGGATTTATCCAGGCAATCAATCGATGGTGGAACCGAAAGAATAATCACGATGATGATGGAGCTGCGCTATGAGTAATTTTCGATGGGGAATTTTAGGAAGTGGTGGAATTGCTCGTCGATTCTCAGAAGATTTGGCGCGCCTTGATGGACATCTTGTCGCTGCCGTGGGATCTCGAAGTAAAGAATCTGCCGATAAATTCGCTGCAGATTTTCCAGGCTGTGCCCCTTACTCATCATATGAAGCTCTCGTAGAAGCTGATGTAGATGCAATTTATGTGGCAACCCCACATCCCATGCACCACGCAAACACGCTCTTGGCAATGAAGGCTGGAAAGCCTGTTCTCTGTGAGAAGGCCTTTACCGTCAATGCCTCGCAAGCGCGTGAATTAATTGAATACTCTCGCACCCATAAAATCGCGCTGATGGAGGCGATGTGGACCCGCTTCCTTCCGCATATTGGCGCGATAAAGAAAATGATCGCCGATGGTGTGCTCGGTGAAATTCACACCGTAGTTGCCGATCATGGCCAATATATTCCTTACACACGTGCCGCACGTCTATGGGAGCCAGAACTTGGCGGCGGGGCACTTCTTGATCTTGGAATATACCCACTGACAATGGCGCACATTGTTCTTGGTGCGCCAACTAAAATCACTGCTGTTGCCACACCGGCATTCAAGGATTCAGCTTTCCCTTTTCTGGGGATGGTAATGTCCTTGGTTGCAAAGGCCCTGATGGCCGAAGACAGGCCATTTGATTCATTGCCGATCAGGAGCAGGCAGGGCGTTTCGAAAGATACTTGCCCAATGGATTCGCCATCCAGCACAGCTGCATAAACCGGTATATCGGGCATCATGGAGAGAAATTCCTCTAGCCCGGTATAGTAAATGTTGGGGCGCAACAGGCTACCCTTGGCAGCTTGTACCACTTTGGGATTGTATGCATCTGCTGTATCCATGGAGCAGACGATATTTTCAACGCCAAACCAGTCGCAAGAACGGATGATGGTACCCAGATTCCCAGGATCCTGGACCTGATCGAGCACCACGGTTATGCCTTTTGGCACAAAACCTGAAATTGGAGGTTGGGGAATATGAACCAATGCGAGGACTTCGTTGGGTGATTGCAAGGATGAAATTTTGTCCAATTCAAAGTCTTCCAACACCTGCAATTCAATTGAAGGAGGCAGGGATGATGCGTGTTGCCTTGACCATGCATCAATTGCAAAAATCTTTTTAATGGCTGCTGGCTTTTCCTCCAACAACTCTTCCACCATCTTGACTCCCTCCACAATAAAGAGCTTCTCTGCTTCCCTGAATTTTTTATGGGCTAAACTTTGAATATATTTGACTTCCGCTTTAGCGATCATCTTTTTCATTTTAAACGCAGGCCTGTTGTATCGATTTCTCCAATATTTCATTACCGTGCTGGCAGTTCTTGTGCTGACAGGAACTTCATGTACGGTTGTGAGGCAATACCCGGTAAACAAGCCTTTTCATTTCGAAAATAACATAAAAATTGAAGCCAATCTTTCGAGGGATGAAAAGGCCGATCTAAAGAACAGGCTCCTCTCCCAAATTGATGACAGTGCCCAGATCAGGGTGGCTTCCAAAATTCCATGGCCTTCGTTTCCATTTTTCATTCCGGTATCGGTGATGGAGAATCCCACCATTTTCACTGAAGCCCCATTGAAACAATCGGTTTTCAACATGAAAAACCTGATGAGCAGCATTGGTTTCAGGAGGGCGGAGATCAGGTTCGACACAACGGTGCTCACCAAGAAAAAACAACAAAGAACAATATCCAACTTTACAGTTGTTGCAGGCCCAAGATATACCTTTGACACTGTGGTTTATGTATTTGCAGATTCTACCTTGCAGGCCATTGCAAGTGAATCTGCCAACACAGCACTGCTTAAAAAAGGAACGCCATTTGACTACGGCACTATTGATCAGGAAATCAGCAGGCTTACTGATGTATTTCAGAACCATGGGTATCAAAAAATATCCAAAGAAGACATCATTGCAGAAGTTGATACCAACTATACTGAATTGCTGGATGCCACGCTTGATCCTTTCGAATATGCTGCCAGGATGGCCAAAGCATCGATAAAGTCAAAGCAACCGGGTGTTGATCTGTACCTGCGGTTGAGGGCCAACAGGGACTCAACGCATTTTATTGCTTATACAATTGGTGAGCTATTGGTATATCCTGATCAAAAGGCGGAAGATGCTGATTCGACAAGAATAAGTGTCAATAAGGATTCCAGCGGCATCACCATCCACTCCCTTCACAATACATTTGACGAGAACTTCATCAGGCGAAATATTCTATTGCAACCCGGGACTGTGTACAAAAGAGAAAATTACAGCAAGACGCTGAACAATTTCAACAAACTCGGGGCCTGGCAAAACATCAATGTAAGCAGTGAAACGGATGAAAAAAAGAAGCAGATCAACTATGTACTGAAACTTCAGCCTGCCAAGAGACAATTTTTCAGCATTGACCTTGAAGGAAGCAGTATCATCAATACGTCACAGTTGATTCAGGTAGGAAGTGGCCGTGTGGGTTTGGCTACCAATTTCACGCTGAGGAACAGGAACATTGGAAAAAGGGCCATTCAACTGGAGAACAACCTCAGAACCGGTATTGAGTTCAACAACTTCAAGAAGATTCTTTCCGGCGAAGTAACCCTGACCAACAGGCTGACCTTTCCCTGGCTGGTAGCACCTGTTGGCCAAAGACTCAGATCCTATTTTCAACAAGCAAAGACCATAGCCTCAGCAGACTATTCTTATATCGACAGGTTTCGTTTTTTTCAACTGAAAACCTTCAATACTTTTCTGGGATATGAATGGAAACCCAGCCCCTATACTTCCTGGCAATTCAGGCCCTTCAATTTTGAAAATACACGGTTCAAGGCCGACAGTCTTTTCCTGGAATCCATCAGCAATTTTCCACTGCTTTTGTACACCTATAACAATGGCCTGATCATTGGCATGAATGCCATGTTCAATAAAAACCTCACGCCCAACAACACCAAGAAAATCAACCTGCTGAAAATTTATGCAGAAGAAAGTGGATTGGTAACCGGAGCATTGTTCTACAACCAGACAAAAGAGGGAAAGACCCTTTCGGACCTTTACCGGTTCTTTAAAATGGATGTTGAATTCAAGCACATTATTTCACACAAGACCAGCAGCCTTCATCTCAGAGCCTATGCAGGCGGGGGTTTGGCGCTTACCACAGGATCCAAAAAAGGAGAAGTGACCCTTCCATTTTTCAAGAGCTTCATTGCTGGTGGCCCCAACAGCATGAGGGGTTGGGCCATCCGGAAACTGGGCATCGGTTCAAATGTATTTTATGATACAGTTGCAGCAGGCACTTTCAATGACAAATATGCAGACATGCAACTTGAGGCAAACATCGAATACCGGTTCAACCTTTTCCAGTTTTATGGTTTCTGGATGCGTGGTGCTGCATTTACCGATATAGGAAATATCTGGTTCAGGAACGACCTCAACAATACATTGAAAAATGCAGGATTTCGCCTTGACCGATTAGGCAAAGACATCGCTGTTGCCAGTGGTTTTGGAGCAAGAGTAGATTTCAGCTATTTCTTGTTAAGGTTTGACCTTGGCTTTCCTGTCAAAGACCCCCGATATGGCCCAGACAACAAGGGCAATGCGAACATAGAGCGGTTTTATTCGAGCAGCTCAGGGGGGTGGTTTGTGAACAATGTTTGGAACAAACCGACTTTTCAATTTGCCATCGGCTACCCCTTCTAATTGAATGCTATTTTAATTGTCCTTCAAAACGCAACTGCATTTTCTCTACCATCTTGTAGGTTGCAGGACAGTACTCAATGTTCTGCTTGTGAACATGGATATAATCCGTCATTTTCTTTTTTGCAAGGTGCGGAAAGCCTGCACAATCCTCGGGGCGGATGGTATAAATTGAACACATGTTTGTTTTGAGATCAAGAAACTGGCAAGGTGTTTTGGTGTTCATCCAGTCACCCTTCTTGTCTTTGTACAACCATTTTTCCCTGAATTCATCTGGGGTCTGGTTGAAATGGGCTGCAATGCGTTCAGTATCTTTTTTTGTAAAAGTAGGTGTCATTGACCTGCAACAATTTGAACAGGTAAGACAATCCACCTCTTGCCAAACTTCCTTGTCAACTTCTTCAGCAATTTTGTCCAATCTCCTGGGTGCATTCTTTTCAAGCCTTGAAAGAAAGAGTTTCATTTTGCGCTTGTTCTTGCTTACCTTGACTTTGAAAGAACGAAGGTTGATGGGTTCCATGGTTTGCGGTGGCTGTTTGAATAATTGGTAATATTGAATTGCGAATTTAATGGAATAAACCATTCATCTAAACTGAACCTAAACAAAGAACCATGTGGGATGCATTCAAAAAAGGATTTTTGGTTCACCTCCAACTGGAAAAATCGCTTTCTGCCAATACAATTGATGCCTACGGCCTGGACCTCGAGAAGCTGATCCAGTTCATGCAAATCAGGGGAATCAAGGCAGGTCCAGAAGGAATTTCCCATAAAGACCTCCAGGAATACATCAAATGGATTGCAGAGCTTGGCATGAGTGAAAGATCACAGGCAAGGATCATTTCAGGCATCAAGGCGTTTTACCGGTATTGTGCACAGGAAGAAATCACCAAAAACGATCCTACAGAACTTCTCTCTGCCCCAAAGTTGAAAAAAACCTTACCAGATACCCTGACATTTGAGGAGATTGAATTGCTGATTTCCCAAATCGATCAGAGCAAACAAGAAGGAGGAAGAAACAAGGCCCTGCTTGAAACCCTTTACAGTTGCGGCCTGCGGGTTAGTGAAGTGATCAACCTGAGAAGGTCGCACCTTTACCTCGACATAGGATTCATCAGGGTGATTGGCAAAGGAGACAAGGAAAGATTGATTCCCATCGGAACAGATGCCATCAAGTACATACAGATTTACCTGCACCTGATCAGGGTTCATTTTCCTGAGAAAAAAGGATGCGAAGACATCCTGTTCCTCAACAGGCGCGGTGGTAAACTATCAAGGGTAATGGTGTTTTACATCATCAAGGACCTTGCCTTAAAGGCCAACATCCAAAAAAGCATTTCCCCCCATACGTTCAGGCATTCTTTTGCCACACACTTGGTGGAAGGAGGCGCAGACCTGCGGGCCGTTCAGGAAATGCTGGGCCATGAAAGCATTACCACCACAGAAATATATACCCATCTCGACAGAAATTTCCTGAGAGATACTTTAAATCGTTTCCATCCCGGATTTAAACAGCAAAAAACAACTTAATTTTATCAAAATTTATTGAGCATGAGCACAGGAACCATCAAGCTATTGAGAAAAATTGGCATTGCAGAGGGCGCTTCATTTTTAATCCTTTTATTGATCGCGATGCCCCTGAAATATAAATTTGGAATGCCTGAGGCTGTTAAGTATGCAGGCTCTGCACATGGCTTCTTTTTTGTAGCCTATGTAGCTTTGGCCTATTATGCCAAAGAAGTTTACAACTGGCCCTTCAAGCGATTTCTCCTGGCTTTTGTGTCGGCCTGGCTTCCCCTTGGAACTTTTTTCTTTGATGGCAGGCTAAAAATCGAAGAGAAAAGGATTACCGAAGGCTTGAACTAAATTTCTCTAATTTTGCAACAAATACTAAGCAACATGAAAAAATCGATTATTGCCTTGTTCGTCCTGGCTATGGCATTTCAAACCAATGCCCAAACCCTCAAGACCCCTGCCCCATCTACAACACAAACAGTTAAACAGGAATTTGGTCTTGGTGCCATTGACCTCTCCTATTCCAGGCCCAATACCAAAGGCAGAACAATATTCGGAGACCTAGTTCCCTACGGAGCTGTATGGCGTACAGGTGCAAACAGTGCAACAACCCTTACTTTCAGCGATGAGGTAATGATTGGTGGCAAGAAAATTGCCCCAGGCAAATATGGCCTTCTTTCTATTCCTGGTGCCAAAGAGTGGATCCTCATCATCACCAAACAAACTGATGTTACATCACCTTCAGCTTACAAGCAGGAAATGGATGTGGTAAGGGTAAATGTACAACCAGTTACCATGCCTTTTGCCACTGAATCTTTCATGATTCTTTTTGACAATGTAAAGAACAATGAAATTGAATTGAACATTGTATGGGACAAAACAATGGTAACCCTTCCCATCAAAGCTGATGTCGACAGCAAAATCATGGGTCAGATTGACAACCTCATGAACAAGGACAGCAGGCCTTATTACAATGCTGCCATGTACTATCTGGACAACAACAAAGACCTGAACCAGGCTTCAGCATGGTTTGACAAAGCTACTGCCCAAACTCCCAGTGCTTATTGGGTTTGGTACCAGAAGGCAAGGTGTTTGGCACAGCTGGGAAAGAAAGCGGATGCCTTGGCAGCTTCACAAAAGTCATTGGAATTGGCTAAAACTGCCAAGAATCCTGACTATGTAACCCTCAACGAAAAATTACAGGCTACGCTTAAATAAGCAGATCGAATCAATGATAGCAACTCCCCTGAGCATTCGGGGGAGTTTTTTATTGGAGAAAGGCCTGCATATAGCTCAGCCAGAGATCTCCTTCTCGAAGGTAGTGGACAGTATGCACCGCTGTGGATTGTCCAAATTGAATGGCGGCCGTACCATGGTCTTGGAGAGCAAAAGATTGAATCCTGATCTGTTCTGCAAAATCTACACCCCCATTTCCCCAGCACTTGTACACGGTCTCTTTGATGCTCCAAAACAAGGAAGAAAACACTATCCTGTCTTGCTCAGACAACGGAGCAAGCAATCCAAATTCCTGATGGTTCAGGAATTTTTTTTCTACTTTAAGCACCCGTGGTGAGATGAATTCAATGTCAATGCCTACGGGTATTTCAGCCGAAATGATGCCAGCCGCAAAACCCCTTGTATGTGAAATGGAGAACTGCAACATGCCCTGGGGCAAAAAAGGTTTTCCTGCAGGATTCAATTGGATCTGGTCAAATGGAAACGAGGGCTGCAAAACTTTAAGCACCATCCTAGAAGCCAGCTGCTGCAATTGCTGTCCATGGTTAGATGCTGTAGCCCTGTACAGAATGGCCTGCTCAAAAAATGAAGCGTCTTCTGTTATTTCCCATAAACCCAGGGATAATTCAGGATTCTGAATGGATCGAACAAGCGGCATGCAGCAAAGATAGGACCTCCCTGTTCACAGTTTGTTGAAAAAATATGTTTCAAAACCAGCCTTCAATGCCGAATTTCGGGCTGAGCAAAAAGACATGCGATGATCCTTTCTGATAAGCGAATTATGGAAGAAATGGAAAAGGGAACAATCAAGATCACCCCTTTCGACAAAGCCTGCCTGGGCAGCAATTCCTACGATGTACATTTGGGCAAATGCCTTGCCACTTATAAGAATCATGTGCTTGATGCCAAAGCGCACAATGAAATTGAGTACTTTGACATACCAGACGATGGGTTTGTTTTGTATCCCCATGTTTTTTACCTGGGTGTAACGCAGGAGTACACAGAAACCCATGAGCATGTTCCTTTCCTGGAAGGAAAATCTTCTACAGGCCGCTTGGGTATTGATATTCACGCCACAGCAGGCAAAGGGGATGTTGGCTTTTGTGGCAACTGGACATTGGAAATTTCAGTCAAGCAACCTGTGAAAATTTACCACGGCATGCCCATTGGCCAATTGATTTATTTCCCGGTTGAAGGTGAAATTGAAGTCAAGTACAACCAGAAGTCTAATGCCAAATACAGCGGTCAACCCGACAGGCCCATTGAGAGCATGATGTGGAAGAATAAGTTTTAATTTGCTGCGTTAGCTGAGATGACTTTCAATGATAGGAAGCTCTGATGCAGTGATACAATATTCATACAGCCTTGCATCCAGGTCGCTTTTGACACGGTCAATCAGCTCCACATCCTTTTCTGGCATCAACATCTTGTATTTTGCATTGATGGAACGGATGACGTCACTTCGTTTTCTTTTTTGCATGTCTCCTGATTTGCTTGCCATTCCCAAAACCCGGTTCACCTCATCCGTTGCGGTTCTTGAATTCCTGTTGGTCATGTTTTCCAGCAGCATTTTAAGCAGTGCCTTTTCAATCTCCTCAAATACCTCTTTCACCGGATAGGGTGAACGCACCGTTGATGTATTGGGTGTTGTAGGCATTAAGTCAACTTTAGGAACAATCTGTTTTCTTTTCTTGTAGAACCAAAATCCGGCAATGGCCAACAGCGCCAGTACCGATCCGGAAATGAGGGTGACAGACGGCTTGGAGGTGGTGTAAACCTGCTGACCTGTAAAAGTAAAATCTTGAGAACCTATCTTTAGCGAGTCTACCTGCCATTTTCCGATGGTGGTAAAATAAAGATGACCGTCATCGTACCAGCAGACCTTTTGATACCTGTTGGAGTGAAAAAAGTTCACAATATCCTGATTGGCAAGGGTGTAGATCTTGTTGTCCAGGAAGTTGAGGTACTGAAAATTTTCCAGAATTTCCACAATAACACCCGAATCAAGAACAGCCCGATTGGTACTTTCAAGTTTGGATAAGGCATTCAGGGAAGGATTCAGCTTTCCAAGTACAGTCCAATCC
>JBJOOI010000047.1:0-8599 GCA_046051375.1 Bacteroidota bacterium
AAGCTTTTTGAAGAAGCGAGGGGAAACGCCATCAATGATTACCAGCAATACCTGGAAGACCTTTGGATTGCATCACTCAAGAAAAAATATCCGGTGGTATTGAACAACCAAACCTGGAAAACATTGGTAGCAGACATCCACTAAAAAACCTGGCTTACTGCGTTGTAAACGATGTTGGGTTTGCCCAAGGTATAATAATGCAGAACGGGAACACCTGCTTTTTTCAACTCCTTTGACTGATGCGTAAGCCACTCCTCTCCCACCTTTTCACAGCCTTCATCTGTTGTGCTGTTGTTCATTGCATTGACCAGGTCTTGAGGGAGCTCCACATTGAAAATTCTTGGTATCGCAGAGAGTTGCTTTTTGTTGGTCAGTGGCTTTAATCCCGGCACAATGGGAACGGTTATTCCGGCAGCCCTGCACCTATTCACAAAATCAAAATATTTTGCATTGTCAAAAAACATCTGTGTAACGATGTACTCTGCGCCCGCATCCACCTTGGCTTTCAGGTGCCCAAGGTCTTCCTCCAGGCTAGTGGCCTCGAAATGCTTTTCAGGATAACCTGCAACACCTAAACAGAAATTGGTCTTGAATCCGTCCAGGATATCCTCTTCGAGATAAAGGCCTTTGTTCAGGCGATCTGCCTGGCGCAAGAGGTCAATGGCATAGTTGTTTCCATTGGGCATTGGAACAAATCCATTGTCTCCTTTGGCCGCATCCCCACGCAAGACCAGCACATTGTCAATGCCCAGAAAATTGAGGTCTATCAAGGCATCTTCTGTTTCTCTTTTTGTAAATCCCCCGCAGATGAGGTGCGGAACTGCATCGACTTGATAATGGTTCATGATGGCCGCACAAATACCCACTGTTCCTGGACGTTTCCTCACTTCTACCCGCTCAACCGACCCATCCGGCTGCTGCTTGGACACATGTTCGCTCCTGTGATAGGTAACATTGATGAATGAGGGCTTGAATTCCATCAACGGATCAAGGTGCTGAAACAAGGAATTGATGTTTTTTCCCTTCAAGGGAGGCAAAACTTCATACGATAAAATGGTATCCTTGGCCTGGTTGATGTAATCGATTACTTTCATATTTAAGTTTGGCTGGTCTTGAAGGCAAAAGTACAGATTATATGCTGATGAAATTTGATACATTTGCAGTTGAAGATGAACTTGACCATCCATACAAAGCACCTGATCAAACGCTACAGCAACAGGACTGTCGTGAACGATGTTTCAGTTGAAGTGAAGCAGGGAGAAATCGTAGGCCTTTTGGGGCCCAATGGAGCGGGAAAAACAACATCTTTTTACATGGTAGTGGGGCTCATCAAACCTGATGAGGGTGAGGTGTACCTGAACGACCTCAACATCACCAGGATGCCCATGTACAAAAGGGCCCAGATGGGCATTGGGTACCTGCCCCAGGAGGCTTCCATCTTTCGCAAACTTTCGGTTGAAGACAATATTTCAGCCGTGTTGGAAATGACCAAGCTGACCAAGAAAGAGCAAAAAATCAAACAAGAAGAACTGCTTTCAGAATTCCGTTTGACCCATGTGAGAAAGAACAATGGGGATTCGCTCAGCGGCGGAGAAAGAAGAAGAACGGAGATTGCAAGGGCTTTGGCGGTGGATCCAAAATTCATTCTGCTGGATGAACCTTTTGCCGGCGTAGACCCCATTGCGGTAGAAGACATCCAAACCATTGTTGCCCGTCTCAAGCACAAGAACATCGGCATTCTTATCACGGATCATAATGTAAATGAAACCCTTTCCATCTGTGATAGGGCCTACTTGTTGATAGAGGGAAAGATATTCAAACACGGCACCGCAGAAGAACTTGCGGAAGATCAACAAGTGCGAAGACTCTACCTGGGCAGAAACTTTGAACTCAAAAGAAAGGATTATCTTCATGAGGAAGCCCGTCAAGAATCCCTTTACGGCGATCGCTGATCCATTCAACCCCAACCATGAAATTGTTAAGTCCTGCCATATCATCTTTGGCCCGATTGCGCTCCTGGCGCATTGAAGCCTGGATACAGCATCCCATCTCTGCACAGAGAGAGGTATTGCAAGACCTTGTCACTGCAGCACAGTTCACGGAAATTGGCAGGCAATATGAATTTTCTAAACTGTTTACCACAAAAGCCTTCAAGCAGGCTGTTCCCATACACGAATACGAAGACATCAAACCTTATGTGGAAAGGATCATGGCCGGTGAACAAAACCTCCTCTGGAATACCCCCATCAATTGGTTTGCCAAAAGCAGCGGAACAACTTCTGATAAAAGCAAATTCATCCCCGTAAGCCAGGAAAGCCTGGAAGACGGGCATTTCAAGGCAGCAAAAGATGTACTTTCCCTCTATTACATGCAGAATCCGGAATCAGATTTGCTTACCGGAAAAGGCCTGATGATTGGCGGAAGCCATACCATCAACAACCTGCAGGAAGACACCCATTTTGGAGACCTGAGTGCCGTACTGATGCAAAACACGCCCTTCTATGGCAACTGGATCAGAACACCAGAGTTGAGGATTGCCTTGATGGACGAATGGGAAGGGAAAATTGAAAAGCTGGCCCAGACCACCATGAACGAAAATGTTACTTCCGTTTCTGGTGTGCCCACCTGGACCATCGTCCTGTTCCAAAGGATCCTGGAATTGACCGGCAAGAAAAACATGAAAGAAGTATGGCCATCGCTGGAGCTTTATTTCCATGGTGGTGTTTCCTTTCATCCCTACAGGGAGCAATTCAAAAAATTGATTGGTGGTGATATCCATTACCTGGAAATGTACAATGCCAGTGAAGGATTTTTTGCCGCCCAGGACATCCCCGGATCGGAGGGCATGATGCTTTTCCTGGACCATGGCATTTTCTATGAGTTCATGCCAATCGAAGAATATGGGAAGGATGAACCCAAAACAATTGGGCTCAAAGATATTGAAATAGGACAGCGCTATGCTCCGGTCATCAGCACCAATGGGGGGCTCTGGCGTTACCTGATCGGAGACACGGTTGAGTTCACCAGTTTAGCACCCTTTCGGATAAAAGTAGTGGGCCGCCTGAAGCTTTACATCAATGCATTTGGCGAAGAGCTGATCATCGACAATGCAGAGCGGGCGATTGCCGAATCCTGCAAGATCACCGAGGCCGTCATTGCTGATTATACGGCAGGTCCGGTATATTTCAGTGAAGAGGGAAACGGCGCACACGAATGGCTGATAGAGTTTGAAAAAGAACCCAAGGACCTCACCCTTTTTTCTACCATCCTGGATGAGGAATTGAAAAAGCTGAACAGCGATTACGAAGCCAAGCGATACAAGAACATTGCACTCAGGCCACCCCTTGTCAAATCCCTACCCCAGGGGCATTTCAACAAATGGCTGAAACAGAAAAACAAGCTTGGCGGACAACACAAGGTACCCCGACTGAGCAATGACAGGGTGATTATTGAGGAGGTGTTGGGGATGGAAGGTTGAAGGGGTTGAAGAATAGCCCGAATTCTTGCAGTTTTTCAATATTTTCGCCTTCTCAAATAAAAACATGAAACTCCTCGAAAATAAAATAGCCATCGTTACAGGCGCAGCGCGCGGAATTGGTGAAGCCATTGCAGTGAAACTGGCTGAACATGGTGCACACATTGCTTTTACCTATGTAAGCGAGGGCAGTGCCGACAAGGCCGCTGCTTTGGTGACAAAGCTCGAAGGACTGGGCGTGAAAGCCAAAGCATGGAGAAGCAATGCCGGTAATTTTGCCGAATCAGAAGCTTTTGTAAATGACGTGGTGAAAGAATTCGGAACGGTGGATGTTTGCATCAACAATGCAGGCATTTCCAAGGATAACCTGCTGCTCAGGATGACACCCGAACAATGGGATGAAGTAATGGAAGTCAACCTGAAAAGTGTTTTCAACATGACCAAGCAGGTTATCAGGCCGATGATGAAAGCCAGAAAAGGTTCGATTGTCAACATGAGCTCTATTATAGGTGTGCGCGGAAACGCAGGCCAGTCAAGCTATGCAGCCAGCAAGGCCGGCATCATTGGATTTACCAAATCCATGGCCCATGAATTGGGCAGCAGAAACGTTCGTGTGAATGCCATTGCTCCTGGATTTGTGGAGACAGACATGACCCACTACCTGCAGGAAGGAGAGGCCGCAAAGGCATTCCTGGCCAAGATTCCCCTGGGCAGGTTCGGCTCTGCAGAAGAAATTGGCAATACCACCCTGTTCCTGGCTTCAGACATGAGCAGCTATATCACAGGACAGGTGCTCAGCGCCTGTGGAGGCCTTAATATATAAGTGAATTTAACTTTTAGTATAATTATTTTTAATAAATAACGGGTAGAATTCCACTTTATTTGGCTGCCATCATGTAGTTTTACTACATTGATGAGGCAAATTTTGGCATACCTGTTACTGACGACAATTGCGTTCCAATTGCTTCCCTTGAAGGAAGTGAGTGCCTTTATTTATGGCAGGCAAATGGTAGAAGAGATTTGCAATGCCCCAACAGATACTGATGGCAAAAGCACTGAAGGAAACGAAGAGATAAAAAAATCGGACTTATTCTTTCACGGCATTCAGCTCAATTTTTCATTAAATGCTATGACAGTGGGTATCAATACACCCTGCAATCAGGACTATGTATCGCGCCTGGAAGATGATATACCTACACCTCCCCCCCTTTTCTGTTCCTGATCTTCGATTGATTTTTTAGAGAACAGAAAATAAAATAATGAAAAAGTATACCAAGTCTTTACAGGCAGATTTTCCTGCAGCTATCGTTGTTTTTTTAGTGGCCCTCCCCCTTTGCCTGGGCATTGCACTGGGTTCAAAGGCACCCCTTTTCTCAGGTATCATTGCGGGAATTGTTGGAGGCATAGTTATCGGTTTATTGAGTGGATCATCACTGAGTGTCAGTGGACCAGCCGCTGGTTTGATTGCCATTGTAGCTTCAGCCATTTTACAATTACCCAGTTTTGAAACCTTTCTATTGGCGGTTGTGCTGGCCGGTTTTATGCAGCTCATCCTGGGTTTTGCGAAAGCAGGAATCCTGGGTGATTTTGTTCCCAATGCTGTGATCAAAGGGATGCTGGCAGCGATCGGCATCATCCTTATTTTAAAACAGATTCCACATCTCATCGGATATGATGCAGATTTTGAAGGCGATGAAACCTTCATACAACCAGACAATCAGAATACGTTTTCAGAATTGCTCAATGCCATCAATATTGAAAGCTGGGGGCCGATGATCATTGGCGTTTTATCCCTCCTGATCCTGGTATTGTTTGACAGCAAGGCCTTCAAATCAAACAAGGTATTGAAGCAGATTCCAGGGGCCCTGGTAGCGGTAATCACGGGCATTCTCCTGAACCTTGTATTCAATACCCTCCATAGTACAATGGTGATCAGCCAAGAACACATGGTCAGCCTGCCCATCGCCAAGAATACAGATGAATTCCTGAACTTCTTTAGCTTCCCAGATATCAAACAGATCAGCAATCCATTGGTATGGAGAACAGCTTTTACCATCGCCATTGTAGCCAGTCTTGAAACGCTGCTGAGCTTGGAAGCCATTGACAAGATAGATCCATACAAGAGGGTCTCTCCCACCAACAGGGAACTCAAGGCACAGGGAGTTGGGAACATGATTTCCGGATTGCTGGGTGGTCTTCCATTGACCTCGGTCATTGTCAGAAGTTCTGCAAACATCAATGCAGGGGCAAAATCAAAAATGTCTGCCGTGCTTCACGGAATACTATTGTTGGTTGCCATTCTGCTTATTCCACAAACCCTCAACCTCATTCCATTGTCAGCATTGGCTGCAATTTTGATTTATACAGGATATAAACTGGCGAAGATTTCCCTTTTCACGGAATTTTTTGAAAAAGGATGGAATCAATTCACTCCTTTCGTTGCTACTATCATTGCAATCCTATTCACAGACCTGCTTGTTGGCATCCTGTTGGGCATCGTTGTCTCTCTCCTTTTCTTGGTGTACAGCAATTTCAGGTCAAGCATCAGTGTGGTCATTGATAAAAACAATTACCTGTTCAGGCTAAGAAAGGATGTATCATTCCTGAATAAACCAATCCTCAAAACCAAGTTGGAACATTTGCCAGAGAACTCCTATGTGCTCATTGATGCTACACAAGCAGACTTCATTGACAATGACATAATTGATGTAATCAATGAATTCAAACAACATGCTGGGTTGAAAAACATCCAGGTAGAAGTAAAGAAGAACAACAACAAAATGCAAGAATTCCTTTAAAACAATCAACACATTATCATGAAATCATACGAAAGATTATTGCTCGAAAATAAAGCCTGGGCTGCTGAGCGCGTTGCAGACGATCCTGAATTTTTTGATCGACTCAAAAATATACAGGCCCCTGAATACTTATGGATAGGATGCAGTGACAGCAGGGTTCCCGCCAATGAAATCACTGGAACACAACCTGGTGAAATATTTGTGCACCGCAACATTGCCAACATGGTTGTCCATACAGACCTGAACATGTTGTCTGTCCTTCAATATGCTGTAGAGGTATTGAAAGTAAAACACATCATTGTATGCGGCCACTATGGCTGTGGAGGCGTGAAAGCAGCGATGACACAAACATCCCTGGGCATCATCAATAAATGGTTAAGAAACATCAAAGACGTTTACCGCATTCACCGGGATGAGGTGGATGCAATTGAAGATCAAGGTAAAAAGACCAATAAGCTGATTGAGCTCAATGTGCAGGAACAGGTCCTGAACCTGGCCAAAACCTCTATCATTCAAAAAGCATGGAAAGAGAACAATGCTCCACATTTGCATGGATGGGTATATGGCCTGGACAACGGATTGATCAAGCCAATATATGAAATGGCTGCAGGCACTCATATTGATGCCATCTATGAATTTGACAACCTTTGATTACCCTTAGGCTCTTGAGTCAATTTCAGTACAGAGCGAACTGAAGATATCATCAATGGAACCCAGGCCGTTCAGGCTAACCACTTTGTCAAACTGACTGTAGTGGTCTGCAACTGCCAGGGTTTCATTTTTATAGACACTCAGTCTTTTTTTCTGCACTTCAGGATCTGCATCGTCAGTTCTGCCAGATGTCTTGGAACGACCAATCATCCTTGCAATCAATTCCTCTTCAGGTACTTCCATGGCCAATACAACATTGATGGATGTTCCATGTTCGCTGAGCAGGGTGTCCAGCGCCTCTGCCTGTGGCTTGGTGCGGGGGAAACCATCAAATAGAAATCCGTACACGCCCGGGTTTGCCGTAATGGCAGCACCAACCATTCCGATGACTACCGCATCCGGCACCAACTTTCCGGCATCCATGAATGATTTTGCTTCCAGCCCCAGTTGGGTCTGGTTGGCAATTTCAGACCGGAGAATGTCTCCAGTTGACAAATGCTTGAAGCCGTATTTTGCGATCAGTTTTTCAGATTGTGTGCCTTTTCCGCTACCGGGAGGTCCAAACAGGATCAAATTGAACATCTGTGACAGTTTTATTGTTTTATTTGAGATCCGGTAAGGTTTCATTAACAAAACCGGAAGCCAAAGATAATTA
This sequence comes from Bacteroidota bacterium, assembly GCA_046051375.1. Taxonomy (GTDB): domain Bacteria; phylum Bacteroidota; class Bacteroidia; order Chitinophagales; family Chitinophagaceae; genus Pollutibacter. Next base: position 7,580 of record JBJOOI010000047.1, read on the forward strand.
GATTTGTGGTGAAACAAGACCGGAAACTACATCATTGCGGGCAAATTCCTTAATGATGCATGAATGGACAAAAGCACTAAATAGAGAACAATGAATAGAATCACTTTCCTCCTGATGGCAACAGCGCTGATACAGTTCAGCTGCAGCAATGCCCAGGAAAAAAACAAAAAAACAGCAGTAAAAATGAGTGACACAACAAGCAATCCTGCTTTCTCCAGGAACAATGAGGAAAAGGTTGAACTAACCGATGAGCAATGGAAAAAAGCCCTGACACCTGAGCAGTATTATATTGCCAGGCAGAAGGGAACAGAAAGACCCTGGACCAGCAAGTTTGAAAAGTTTGATGAAAAAGGAACCTATTTCTGTGCAGCCTGTGGCAATACCCTGTTCCAAAGCAATACGAAATTTGACAGTGGCTGTGGATGGCCCAGCTTTTTTGAACCAGTCAACAAAAAAAGCATCATCTACACTCCAGACAACACCCTTGGCATGAAAAGAACCGAAGTGCAATGCGGAAAATGCAAGGCCCATCTCGGCCATGTATTCGATGACGGACCACCGCCAACAGGCTTGCGCTATTGCATCAATGGGGTGATTTTGGGGTTTGAGAAGAAGGGATAAGGGTTTAGAGGTGTAGAAAAATAGAATGGGGTCAAGTATTGCTTGACCCCATTTCATTTTGTGTATCGCTAACATTGGTGGTTGATAAAAGATTCACCCCACTAAACCTCTACGCCTCTATACCTTTTAACCTATTTCGCCTGATCCATTTCCAGCAAAACAGTGATCTCAACATCCTTTCCTACAGCCAATCCACCTGTTTCCAGGGCTGGTGCATATTTCAAACCATACGCAAGACGATCGATGGTAGTCTTGGCTTTGAAACCTGCTTTCACACCACGTCCGGTATTGATTTGACCACCATAAGTAACATCAAATGTTACAGTTTTGGTTACATCCCTGAGGGTAAGATCGCCAGTAAGGGCATATTTGTTGCCACCCAATGGCTTCATTGACTTG
>JBJOOI010000048.1:0-8274 GCA_046051375.1 Bacteroidota bacterium
GAATACAGAAAGGATTTGTTGAACAGCCTTTATACCTCCATTTTGGGTAACCGCCTGCGCGAATTGACCCAAAAAGAGAATCCTCCCTTTGCATTTGCCTATGCAGGATTTGGGGGGTATGCCAAAAACTACCAATCCTTCAGCATACAAGGAAGTACAGGATCTAATGATGTCCAGAAGGGCATCGATGCTGCCCTGACCGAACTTGAAAGGGTCAAACGCTATGGTTTTACCGAGCCAGAACTCGAACGCATCAAAAAGAACATCATCAGCTCTTATGAGCGCAGCTGGAACAACCGCGATAAAACCGAATCTGCACAATTCGCAGATGAATACATCAGGCATTTTACAGACAATGAGTCTGTTCCAGGCATAGATGCGGAATTTGAGATGATCAAACAATTGCTTCCTACCATCAAGCTGGCAGAGGTCAATGCCATCACTGAATTGTTCAAGAACGAGAAAAACAGGTTTACCTATGTGATGGGCCCTGATGCAGGATCCAAGCTTCCTGGTACTGCAGCCATTGTTGCCATGTTGGATGCGAAAGCAACAGACGCATCCATCAAACCCTATGAAGAAAAAACCATTGCCACTACATTGCTCACTACAATGCCCAAGGCAGGAAAAGTATTGACTTCAAAGAAAAACGCTGCATTGGGTACCACCGAGCTGGTATTGTCCAATGGTGTCAAGGTATCCCTTAAAGTCACCGATTTCAAAAACGATCAGATACTGTTTTCAGCCAGCCGGTACGGTGGGCTATCCAATTATTCCTTGAATGACAAGTACAGTGCAGAAAATGCCGTTACCATGGTTGCCAGCATGGGTGTAGGTGCATTCACTCCAACAGATCTGGGAAAAGCCATGGCAGGAAAGGTAGCCATGCTCAGGCCTTCCATTGCAAACTACAGTGCAGGTTTTTCTGGGAACAGCAGCAAGAAAGATGTCGAAACCCTTTTCCAGTTGCTCAACCTCTATGTAAAGGAACCTCGGAAAGACAGTGCACTCTATAAATCAGTCATACAACGGGGAAAAGCCCAGGTGGCCATGCTTGGTGCCAATCCACAGGTGGCATTCATTGATACGCTTACAAAGGTTTTGTACAACAACAATCCGCTGGCGCCAACGGCAGTACCCAAAATTGCCAATTTTGACAAGATTGACCTTGATCGTTCTTTGGCTATTTACAAGGAACGCCTTGGTGATGTCGGAGGTATGCACATCAGCATTGTCGGCAGTTTTGATGAAAAGGAAATGATTTCGCTACTGGAAAAATATGTAGGAGGATTGCCGGCTACTGGGAAGTCAACCTATATAGACAACAAGGTGAAACTCTTCACCGGAAATAATGATTTCAGGTTCAAAAAAGGGAAAGAAGACAAGAGTCTCATTGTTGGCATTTTGCATGGCGAGATTCCCTATTCCGAATCAACTGCCTTGAAGTTCAGAGGATTGGGCGATGCAATGAACATCATCATCACAGAAGAGATGCGCGAGAAGATCCAGGGAATCTACGGCGGGTCTGCCAGCATTGAGTACAGCAAAATTCCAACAGGCAGGTTCCAGTTTGTGCTCCAGTTGCCCTGTGGCCCTGCAAAAGTTGATACGCTCATTGCAGCCTTTAACCATGAATTGAAGAAGATGGCTGAGGCAGGTGTTGCCCAAACCTATGTAGACAAGGTTAAAAAAGCCTGGTTGGAAAAATACAAGGTTGATGCAAAGACAAATGAATATTGGCTTTCTGCATTGCAATCCATCAACAGTGGTGAAACCACTGCTGATCGCATCCTGAATGCTGAAAAATACTTCGGTGGGTTGACTGCTGCTGACATCAAAGAGGCTGCCATGATTGTTCAAAAAGCTTCCGGCAAAATGATTGCAGTTCAGATGCCAGAAACGATTAAGCCATAATTTAAATCAACAGCTTTGTTGTTACCCATTGAGCCAGAAGAAATCATTGACCTGCCTTTCGTAGAAACCCTTTGCTGGAAAATGCTGGTGGAAGGCGCTACCAACAGAAAAAGCCCCTTGCACCAGGCGGTTATATCCACTGCAAAAGAAAATCTTGCATTCATGCGTACGGTGGTGCTGAGAAGGGTGGATGCTGATACCAGAAAAGTTTATTTGCATACCGACATGAGGAGCAAAAAAATGGAGGATATTGAAAGAAACGGGCACCTCAGCTGGTTGGTATATGACCAATCATTGAGGTCACAAATCCGACTCAGTGGCAAAACGATTGTTCATCACCTGGATGATCTCTGTGCCGAACAATGGAGCAAGACCGGCCACCACAGCAGACGGTATTACATGACCGACCAGCCCCCATCAAAAGAACTTGAACAACCTTCTACCGGACTCAACGATGCATTAACTGCATTTGACTATACCTTGGAAGAGAGTGAAGTGGGGTTTCAACATTTCGTTGTGGTGGAAACATGCATCGATTGGATGGAGTGGTATTACACCCACAGCAAAGGAAACAGGAGGGCTGGTTTTACTTATGAGAATGGCAGCTTATCTAGTGCCACCTGGTTGATGCCCTAGGCTGTTTTGGTTAACACGCCCCTTTTTCATATCTTTGCAGTATTCATATAGTCTCTCGACAGCCCTGTTATTCTTACGTGTCAAAGTTCATCAGGTCATTTTAGGGCAGGTTATATAGCATCTGACAGGATCAGGTGTCCACATTTAAATCATACATTTTGTTATTCAAGGACTTAAACCTTATTGAGCCGATTTTGCGTTCGCTCAATACAGAAGGGTACACCACCCCCACACCCATTCAGGAAAAATCAATCCCCGTTGCATTATCTGGTCGTGATCTCTTGGGATGCGCCCAAACAGGAACAGGTAAGACCGCTGCCTTTTCTATTCCCATTTTGCAGCACCTCCATCAGGCAAAACAAGCCGGCGGCAAGCAATACAATAGCATCAAGGCCCTGATCCTTACGCCAACCCGCGAACTGGCCATCCAAATCGATGAGAGCATCGCCGCTTATGGCCGTCACCTGGATCTCAAGCACCTTGTTATTTTTGGAGGTGTATCACAACATCCACAAACCACGGCCCTCCGCCAAGGCACTGATATTCTGGTGGCAACACCAGGAAGGTTGCTGGACCTGATGCAACAAGGCTTCATCAATTTGGCTTTCATCCAGATATTTGTATTGGATGAGGCAGACAGAATGCTTGATATGGGATTCATCCATGATGTCAAAAAGGTCATCGCCAAACTCCCCACAAAAAGACAGACTTTTTTCTTCTCTGCCACCATGCCTAAAGAGATTGCCTCTTTGGCTGACAGCATCCTTGACAGACCTGTCAGGGTTGAAGTAACACCTGTCTCATCAACCGCTCAAACCATCCAGCAGTCCATGTATTATGTAGAAAAGGATGACAAGAAAAAACTGCTTGTTCACCTGCTGGAAGACAAATCAATTGAGCGTGTACTCGTTTTTGCAAGGACCAAACACGGATCCGACAAAATTGTCAAAGACCTCCACAAATATGGTATTGGTGCAGAAGCCATCCATGGCAACAAATCACAGAATGCAAGGCAAAGGGCCTTGTCCAACTTCAAATCCGGCACTACACGTGTGCTTGTGGCAACAGATATTGCCGCAAGGGGAATTGACGTAGACAACCTTACCCATGTAATCAACTATGAACTGCCCAATGTTCCTGAAACCTATGTGCACAGGATTGGCCGTACGGGCAGGGCAGGTGCAAGTGGAATTGCCTTTTCATTCTGCGATCATGAAGAAAGGGAATTCCTGCGCGACATTCAGAAACTGATTGGCAACTCCATTCCGGTGGTCAATGACCATCCACATGCAATGGAAGTCTCCTCCATGGATATTCGCAGAATGCCGCCACAAAGAACACAGGGTCAGCAGAGCAGAAGGTCATTTGGTTCATCTGAAAGGGTGCCACAAAAAGCCGGTTTCTCTGAAAGGTCAGGCCAAAGAAGCTTCAACTCCGAGAGGGCGCCCCAGCGAACAACTGCCTCAAAGATTGTCCTGCGCAAGGCCAATTGATCGGGTGAAGGAAAGCAATTAAAATGCTTTGGGATGGTTTCAATCCTTTTTCTGCTGTCAGATGCAATGACACTTGCGTCTGGCAGCATTTTTTTGCAAAACGCTGAAAAAGGATTCTCAGGAAGTTTAATGGATTTACGATTTCCGAAATCCTACCCCATTTTAACATTCCTTTTTTGATTCATAGCTTTGTAGGGCATAGTTTTGCACGCGAATTGAACTTTTTTTTACCCGTTATTGTTGAAAAATCCGGACTGATAAAGTTCATTTTCAAACTGTTGTAGTTCTAAATAAATTTTATGGCTGGTTTTGATAAAGATGTTTCACTCGCCCGATCCATCAGGCGATTTTTTGAAGTAATCAGAATTGAAAAAAAAGAGGTATCTGCCATATATTTCTATGCCATTCTCAGCGGACTTATTCAATTGTCTCTACCGCTTGGTATTCAAGCCATCATCAATTTTGCCCAGGTTGCTGCAGGCAGAGGCAAACTGCCTACTTCCATGTGGATTCTCATTATTCTCGTTGTTGGAGGGGTATTGATTTCAGGAATTGTTCAGGTTAATCAAATGAAGGTGGTAGAAAAAATCCAGCAAAGGATTTTTTCACGCTATGCATTTGAGTTCAGTTTCAAGATTCCAAGACTGAAACTGGCAGACACAGATGGTTACCATATGCCGGAACTGGTGAATCGTTTTTTTGATGTGGTGTCTTTACAAAAAAGCCTTTCCAAACTTTTGCTTGAAATTCCCCTGGCGGTGATCCAGGTCTTGTTTGGTATTATCTTGTTGTCATTTTATAATCCACTCTTTATTGTGCTTGGATTGATGTTGTTGCTGATGCTTTACCTAAGCCTCTCACTGACAGCAAAGCGTGGGTTGGAAGCATCCCTGCGGGAAAGCAATTACAAGTACAATGTGGTGGCCTGGTTGGAGGAATTGGCAAGGGCATTCAAGAGCTTTAAGGTTTCTGGCAAACACAATCTTCACCTGGAGAAAACTGATCATTTGTTAGAGGGATACCTGGAAGCGCGCACAGACCATTTCAATGTGTTGAAACTCCAGTATTGGAGCCTCATCATTTTCAAATTACTCATCACTGCGGCAATGTTGATTGTCGGAGCATTGTTGTTGGTTGACCAACAACTCAATCTTGGTCAGTTTATTGCCGCTGAAATTGTCATCATCACGGTGCTAGGGGCAGTTGAGAAACTCATCCTCAGCCTTGACAAGGCCTATGATGTATTGACCAGTCTGGAGAAGCTGAGCAAGGTTACAGATAAACAAATGGAATCCAATGGCAAACTCAAGTTCAGTGAAAATGACAATGGAGTTTCCCTGCGTGCCGAAAATCTATCCTTTGGGTTCAGGAAGGATAAAAACATCCTTCAGGATATTGATTTCAATATTGCTGCAGGGCAGAAAGTTTGCATTCAGGGGAATGCAGGTTCAGGCAAGTCTGTTTTGATGGAGCTGGCTACAGGTTCCCTGGATACCCATCAGGGTTCTTTGCTGATCAACGATGTTCCCATTGGGAACTATGATTTGGCATCCTTCCGGCACCACATTGGTGTATTCTATCACGAGCAGGATATCTTCCAGGGTACCTTAATGGAGAATATCACCATGGGAGACCACAGCATTGATATTAACTACCTCATGAACCTTGCGGATGTGGTTGGATTGAAAAAACTCATTTCTTCCATGCCCAATGGGTTTGATGAAATGCTGGAACCCACCGGCAAAGGGCTGAGCAGCATCATTGCCAAAAAAATACTCCTGCTCAGGGCGTTTGCTGGTTCTCCAAAATTATTGCTCCTTGACGAACCTTTTGAAATGGCTGGCGGTGAAGACTGTGATAAAATCACTTCCTACCTGAAAAGCCTCAAACAAACAACAGTCATTGTGGTAACCGGAAACAAATCATTTGCTGAACAATGTGATCAGGTTTTGTTCATGGAAAATGGAATGATAAAGCAACAGTGATATGAAAAATCTTACAGATTCAATTTTCGATCAAACGGGGTATAGTCCCCATTCCGTTAAAAAAATCTACCGAGCCAACCAGCTCAGCAAGGTGCGTTATTGGTTTTGGGGGGTACTTATTTTTCTTGTGATCATGATGTTTTTGCCTTGGACGCAAAATATCTCCACCAGTGGTACCGTCACTACACTCTATCAGGATCAGCGCCCGCAGGAAATGAATACCATCATTGCCGGGCGCATCATCAAGTGGTGGGTAAAAGAGGGTGACTTTGTAAAAAAAGGTGACACAATTGTGCAACTCGCTGATGTGAAAGATGATTACCTTGACCCAAAACTGGTGCAAAGAACCCAGGAACAGCTTACTGCCAAACAAGAGAAGATTGGGTATTACAATGATAAAATCAGTGCAACAGCCAGTCAGGTGGAGGCAATGGAAATGTCCCGAAACCTGAAGCTGAATTCATTGGACAACAAATTGGAACAGCTCAGGAGAAAAGTAATCGGTGACAGCGCTGAATTGGTGGCTGCTGAAATTGACCATGGGATTGCTGTTCAGCAATTCAACCGTGCCAAGCAGATGTTCAGTGAAGGCATTATCGCATTGACTGAATTGGAGCGCAGGACCGGTCAATACAACAAGGCGTTGGCCATTCTTACTGAGAAGCAGCAAAAATTCCAAAACACAAAACAAGACATCACCATTTGCCGCATTGAAATGAGCACGGTAAGGCAGGATGCGGCAGACAAGATTTTCAAGGCCAAAGGAGAAATTGCTGCTGCACGAAGTGAGGTGGCCTCAACGGATGGTGAGGTGGCAAAGAACCAGAACCAGTTGGCCAACTATGCTATCAGGGGAAGCCAGCGCTGGATGATTGCTCCGCAAAGCGGACAAATCACCAAAGCAAAAAAATCGGGTATCAATGAAATGGTGAAGGAGGGAGAGATGATTGTTGAGATTGTTCCCAATCATATTGACCAGGCGGTAGAACTGTATGTACAACCCATGGACCTTGTTTTGGTAGAGAAAGGCCAACAAGTCCGTTTGCAATTTGATGGATTTCCCGCCATCGTTTTTTCCGGATGGCCAGAAGCCAGCTATGGAACTTTTGTAGGGGAAGTGATTGCTGTGGAGACCAACCGGAGCGAGAATGGCAAATTCAGGATGCTGGTGGTACCCGTGGAAAAAGAGAAAAAATGGCCCGCAGCGCTTAAGCTGGGGGCCGGTGTCCAGGGGTTTGCCTTGTTGAAAAATGTCTTCATTTGGTATGAGCTCTGGAGGCAGATCAATGGATTCCCTCCTGAATTTTATCAACCATCCACAGCAAAAGAAAAGACCAAGAACAAAAAATGATCAGGCACGCTGTATTGAAATCTGTTTTTATTTTCCTGTTGACCATTTCTCAGGCAGTTCAAGTATGCGCTCAACAGAAGGTCTTGACATTGGAGAATACGATGGACATCATCAGAAAATTCCATCCTGTTGCCAAACAGGCAAAACTCGAAGTTGATCTTGCCAAGGCTTCACTCCAGGCCTCCAGAGGAGTCTTTGATCCGTCTTTTTATGCGCGCAGCGAAAAGAAGAGTTTTGATGGGAAAAACTATTTTTTCTATTCCAATCCGGAGCTGAAAATACCCACCTGGTTTGGTATCGATATCAAGGCCGGATTTGAAAACAATACAGGAGAACGGCTTGATCCTGTTACTTCAGCCGGCAAGAGCACCTATGCAGGCATATCTATTCCTGTATTGAAAGGATTGTTGTTTGATAAAAGGAGGGCTGCCGTGCAGCAATCCAAGTTGCTTGTTCAAATGAGCAGACAGGATCAGCTGCAGCAGATAGCGGATTTGCTTTACGATGCCGTGGATACCTATTGGAAATGGACTGCCGCACACCAGGTATACACCATCCTGACAGAAACCACCAACAACAATGCCAAGCGATTTGAATTTGTAAAACGTGCCTATGCATCCGGAGACAGGGCGGCCATTGATACCATAGAGGCATTGGCACAGTTGCAGGGTTTCCAGGCCATGCAGGCGCAGTCCTGGCTTGAGTTGCAGCGTCAGCGTCTTGAGCTGAGCAATTTTCTGTGGAAAGATGATGCAGCACCGTATGAATTGTCTGAAGATGTAGTGCCAGATTCTTCCTGGAACCTTGTGTTGATCAAGGATTATCCTCTGCCCGTTTTGGCTGATGCCATTGCTCAGGCAATGCAATCCCATCCTAAATTGATGTCCCTGGACTT
>JBJOOI010000049.1:0-8657 GCA_046051375.1 Bacteroidota bacterium
TCTTGGACTTGAGTTGTCGAGCATTCCTTGTGGAATTGGTCTCAAAAGGTGCTTGGCAGCAATTTGAGAAACACCAGCACGGCCCCATGCAGTCCATCCGTTGAACCTTGTTGCACGTTCAATGAGTTTTCCTGTACGCTTCAGTTGGTACCAACGCTCATTGCCTTCCCCAAGAAATTCGCGACCATACTCATCCAAAATCATGTCAATATTGATGGTAGATGGTGTCGCGCGGTAGGAGGTAATATTGGTCAAAGGATCTCGTACATTTCCAGGATTGGTGGCACGGTTGGGAGATCTGCCTGCATTTGTACCCAAAGCCCTGTCAAGAACCCTGTTATAATACACATCGGCTGTACCCAATCTTGCACCGGTAGCGCCTTTTACAATTGCTTCAGCTGCCATCAAAAACAGTTCAGCAGACCTGAAAAGCGGGTCATTGAATGTTGAAAATCCATCACCATACGTGATACCAGGCTGCCAGAACTTCCAAAACATCGGACCACCCCAACCCATGGCATCATTGACCTGTTGTGTTGGAGAGGTAAGCTTACCCAACCAAAAAAAAGATCAACAACATTCTGTACTGCATATCTTCTTGTTCCACCAGGAATATTCACACCAAGCTGTGCGTTGGATGTCATTGGCACATTCCAAGGCAATACAATGGCGGTAGTATCATTCATGGCATAAGAAAGTGTCAGATTTTGTGGATAAGGCCTGTTCGCAGACAGAGAAACGGTACCTGCTATAGTTGCAAAGACTACACTGTTGAAAGTGCCCTCATAACGAACATCCATTTGGGGATCAAACAACCTGTAGGCGCCCCATGTAACGTTATGGTTAGGCAAAAACCTGTTGTAAGTAGCTGTCCTTGATTCTTGTGCCACTCCATTGGGTCCACCACTGAATCTGCTGTGCATGTCATTACCTATGAGTCCATTGGCGGTACTTAAATTGCCATCACCATTGAATGCTGTACCGGTTCCATTTGCATATTGCACCGAAAAAATAACTTCCCTGCTGGCATTGGCAATGGCTACAGAACTTGCAGCTGTGGCAGTTTCTCTTTTGGGATTTTTGTTGTGGATAGGCCATAGATTGTTCCAGTTGGCTTCCATTGGATACAAATTTGATGCAATCAAATTATCGCAAAGCGCCAGCGCGCTGGTGAAGTCTGCACTGGTTCCACCAAGAGAATTGTTGAAATTCCAACCCCTTGTAAGGTAAACGCGGGCAAGCAAAAATTGTGCTGCACCTCTTGTAACCCTGCCCGGAACTTGGGAAACAGGTAATTTTGCAACGGCATCATTAAGATCAGTAATGATCTGAGTGTATACATCCTTTGCAGCAGTTTTTTTAACGACCAGGCTTCCTGAAGTTGTTTCAGTGAGTGGCATTGGAATATCACCCCATTGTTGAACCGCCCAAAAGAAAGAAAGAGAGCGAAGGAATTTTGCTTCACCTATCCTTACGTTTTTTACTGAGTCCGCCATACCAGTAACAGCAGCGGCACGTGTAACAGCAGCATTACACCTGTTGACTTCCCTGTAAAGCAGGTCCCAAAGTGATTGCAGTTCACCAAGAGATGAATTGAGGCTGATGTCATAGGAATCATATGGACTTCCTGCTTGCGTCGTCAAGGTTGGAAACAACAAAGTACCAGTCCAACCATTGGCAGAAAACAAATCAGTACCATTCAGGGTAGGAATCCTTTGTTGAGTAATGTCCCTCAACAGTGGATAACAAGCATTTACAAGGCTTTCATACCCAGTAGCCGTTGTATAGAAATTATCAGTGGTACGATTGGCTGGATTAAACTCATCAAGGAATGTCTTTTTACATCCGCCTGCAACCAATCCAATAAGGACAAATGAGAAAATATAGCGTATCAAATTATTATTTTTCATGACTATTTTTTTAGGATTGATATTTAGAAACCAATGTTCAGACCAAATGCATAAGTAAGGTTCGGTACATCGTCAATAAAGGTATTTGAATTGTATTCAGGATCCATTCCATTGTACTTGGTCCAATAGTTCGGATTGAGCACCTGCATATATATCCTCATCCTTTCAATTTTTCTCTTGTCCAATATGCTCTTTGGAACGGTATAGCCAACCGTTACATCAGACAAACGCACAAAACTTGCATCCTCATAACTTCTGGCACCGCGGAAAGGCTGCGGAACGCCAGGACCATAAAAATCATTGGTTGGATTGTTCCTGGTCCAATAGTTCATGTAAATTTTATTGTATCTGCCACCGGTATAATCAGCCATTGTTCCATCCAACATTCCATTCCTGTACATGGTTCCGTTACGGTAGTAGAACAGGAAGGAAAGATCCAGGTTTTTATAGCTAACCCTGTTGGTCATACCCATGGTGAAATTAGGAAGCTGTGTACCTAGCCACATTCTGTCGTCCCTGCCTGTTGAATTTGAAATCACACCATCCTTGTTGGTATCTGTAACCTTTACAGAACCAGGGAACTGACCAAAAGATCTTGCTGCAGCACTGTCAGGAATTTGCCATATTCCGGCAAATTGATAGTCGTAATGAGACCTGACAGGTTTACCAACAAAAAGAGCACTTCCAATAACAGAAGTTACACCATTGGCAAGTGCTTCGACCCTGTTGATGTTTTTAGAAAAATTGATGCTGGTAATCCAGGAGAAATTCTTTGTCTCGATATTCCTTGTATTCAGCATGATCTCCAAACCCTTATTGGATACTTTACCCACATTGGTTACCACAGAAGAAAAACCTGTTGAAGTAGGAAGTGTCTGGTTGAGGATCAGGTCACGGGTATTTCTTTTATACACTTCAACAGTAGTTGAAATCCTGTTTTGAAGGAATCCCATGTTCAATCCGAGATTCAGTTCCTGACTTCTCTCCCATTTAAGGTCTTTGTTACCAATGGCGGCCGGAGCAAAAGCAGTGACTGGCGTAGCACCGAAACTGTATGATGTTGTCAACAAACCAGCCTGTGTACTATAGGCGGCAACGTTTGAATTACCAACCTCTCCGTAACTTACACGGAGTTTAAGGTCTGAGAAGATATTCATGTTTTTGATAAAATCTTCATCACCTGCCTGCCATGCAAAAGCCCCAGAAGGGAAAAATGCCCAACGGTTTTCGGTTGCCAATTGTGATGCACCATCAGCCCTGCCGGTCAGGGTAATAAGATATTTATCATTGAAGGTATAATTCACCCTACCCATGTAAGACTCCAAAGAATTTCTTGAAAATGCGCTGGTTGCAGTAGTTGTTCCGGTGCCTAGGTTATACCATAGCGATCCGAAAGGCAGGTTGATTGAAGCGATTGAGTAGGTCTCTGCATTGTTCTTGAATGCACTCTGCAAGGCAGTTGCACTCAACTTATGCTTACCGCTTGTAAGATTATAAGACAACTGATTATCAATTGTGTAGGTACCCCAGTTCCTTTGGGTGAAATTGGCCCTTGGAGGGTTGGTCAACTGAGATTTTGAAAGGGTGTTCCTGAATTCACCATTGCGCTCATCAATGGATGATGCTGAAAGGGATGATTTAAAGGTAAGCCCTTTCAACAAAGTCAGTTCGATGAATGCATTTCCCATGGGGTTGGAAATGGTGGTTGTATTTTGATAAATATTGGGGTCAGCATCAATTATTGGATTAGGAACCTGATTATCCTTGATTCCCATCCAAATTGAAAGATCGTTGTTCCATGGACCAATGGCCAGATCATTTCCTTCACTAGGATTGACAATATCCTTGTAATAAACAACACCTGTGGGCCTTGCTCTATAGGCAGAACGAATGATTTCCAATGAGCCTGTAGGATTTGAACTGTAGTTAATATACGCTGTGATACCAACACGCAACCAGTTGTTCAGCCTGCTGTCAACCGCTGCGTTGAGGCTGTACTTCTTGAATGAAGTTGCGGCAACATTACCATCTTCCTGAATATATCCGCCAGAAAACCGATAAGTCGTTCCAGCATTTCCACCAGTAACAGCAACTGTTGTGTTGGCCACTGTACTTGGTTTTGCAACCAGCTTTACCCAATCTGTTGACTTTCCGGTGTTGACCATGTTCATTTCACTGGCAGTTAATGTATTGGCAGCTCCACCATTCAAGACAACATCAGTAACTGTTGCTTTATAAAACTGCTGTGCATCGAGCAATTGTGGCAAGTGTGCTGGTTGTTTTTGACCCAGGTAAGAATCAAAAGTAACTTTAGGTTTACCAGCAAGACCTTTTTTGGAAGTAACAATGATTACACCGTTGGCACCCCTTGCTCCATAAATGGCAGTAGATGAGGCATCTTTTAAAATGTCGATTGATTGAATGTCTTGTGGGTTGATGTCACGCAATCTTGCGCCAATCACTCCGTCAATGACCACCAATGGTTCAGTTGCACCAGTGATGGTATTTTGACCGCGGATGTCAATGGCGAATCCCTGACCTGGCTTGTTGCTTGTTTTGGTAATCACAACCCCAGTAACCTGGCCTTGCAAGGCCTGTGTGGCATTGGCTGGATTGGCCCTGACAATATCGCGGGGAGCAAGTGATCCTACTGCGCCCGTAAGGTCTTTCTTCCTTACCGAACCATACCCCACTACAACAACGTCTTCAAGTTGCTTGGAATCTGAGGTCAATTTGATGGAAAGATCGTTTTGGCTCGAAACGGCAACTTCCTGTGAACCAAATCCAATGGAATTGATAACAAGAACAGCTTTTCCCGAAGATGGAACATCAATAGAAAACTTACCATCGTTGTTGGTAGTTGTTCCTTTTGTTGTTCCTTTAACCGTAATGCTTGCGCCGGCAATAACAGCGCCGTTGTCACCCTGAACAGTTCCACTGATCTTGCGCGTTTGCGCAAAAACAATGGCTGTAATCAATGTTAGGAATGTGACTAAAAAAAGTCCTTTTCTCATAATGGCAGTTTTATTTAATAAGCGTAATGATTGTTTTCCCTTTTTTCAGAGAAAACAGTTAATGAATTTATAAAAAAGCTTTTACTAAAACGTTTAATCTGATAACTTTTATACGAAATCGTTTTCGCTAGATATAAAAAAGAAAGGCCGATTTAAGATCGGCCTTTTAAAGTTAATACCCCGGATTTTGAGTGAAACCGGGATTTTTATTCACATCCAGCTCAGTTTGTGGTATTGGCCACAAATAATGCCGGGGTTGAAACAACCTCGGATTGTCCATGATTTTGAAATTTCCAGTAGTATTTACCAAGGCATTGAATCCTGTATAATCAGGAGTTGAATTGGCATCCAAAGTTGGTTTTGGAAGTGAATAGTAAAGTGCTCTGGTCATGGCTTTACCAAAAAGGACTCCATTCATTGCCTTCTCACCAATTTTCCACCTGCGCATATCATACAATCTCAGTCCTTCTCCAGCCAGTTCTACCTTGCGTTCACGCCTGACAATAGCCCTCAGTTCAGATTGGTTCAGCGTTCTGACAGCAGGATAAAGCGTTGTGGCAGTTGATGCAACGCCGTAACCCCTTGCCCTTACCAAATTGATCGCATCAACTACTGAAGCATCAATCTGATTGAGTTCAATCTTCGCTTCAGCATAGGTCAGTAATACTTCAGCATAACGAATCAACATGAAAGCCAGCTCTGATTGTGTGTTCAGCACCAGGTCTGCAGGATCAATGTACTTCTTCAATAGCATCCCGGAAAAAGAGGAGAAGGCATTGGTAACTTCTGTGTTTGAAATCTTGGCAAGAGGAGCCGGAGAAAACCTTGTACATGTGGCACTGTCTGGATGGAATGTCATGTTATATGTGATACCACCGGTTCCGAACCAGGTATCTCCATCTCCAAGAATGGTTTGACGCATGCGGGGATCCCTGTTCCTGTAAATATCTACGGTACTGTAAAGGTTGGATTTATCTATGGTCTGTCCATCTGTACACTCATAACTGTCTGCCAGACCGCGCGTTGGAATCAGCGTGGAAAATCCTCCGGCAAGCCTTGATTGATTGCCCTGAGAGTAAGCTGCTGTTCTGACAGTTTGCTTAAAATCAAATGCGAAAATGGATTCCCGGGAGTTTTCACCCGCATAGGTGAACAAGTTGCGGTAATTGGGGAAAAGGGAATGGAAATTTAAATCCATTACAGCTTTTGATGCTGCAGCGGCAACATCAAACTTATCATTATACAAGGCAAAACGGGCTTTTGCTGCAAGGGCAGCCCCTTTCGAAGCACGTCCCACATCAAGCCCGGTATATGAAACAGGTAATTTTGCTGCTGCATCATCCAACTCCTTAAATACAAAATCCAGCACTTGCGCTTTCGGTGTCCTTGCCACAAATGATTCTGATGCTGGCAATGTTTTGGCAATCAGTGGAACATCTCCAAACAGTGATATCAAACATCCGTAATAATATGCCCTTAGAAACCTGGCCTCGCCATCAATACGGTTGTACAAGGTCGCTGATGTGACATCCTTGGCTTTGCTCATGTTCTCCAACAGTGTATTGCATTTGGCTATGCCACTGTAATAAGTTTGCCATACATTCCTGATGATACCAGTGTTAGGCGTATGCTGTCCAAGACCAATTGTTTGTGCATCATCGCCTGCCCTGAACCACATGATATCGGTGGTTGCATCGAGCATCATGTGAAATGGAAAATACTGTTGTTGAAAACTCAAATTGGCATACGCTGAATTCACAGCAAGCACCAATTCATCTCCAGATTTATAAAACGTACTGCTGTTGGGAGAATCCTCTGGGAAACGATCGAGATAAGATTTATTACAACCTGTCAGCAGGAGCAAGTTGATGGCAATGATTGATATGAATAGTTTTTTCATGATGATCTTTTTATTCTTTTTTAATTACTTCAGGCTAACCCTAACTCCAGCAACAAATGAAGCGACCTGTGGGTAGTTTGAAGGTCCACCAAGTGGGGTTTCAGGATCGTAGCCAGGAACCTTGTCCCAGGAAAAGACATTCTGACCACTCAGATAAATCTTGAATAATGAAAAAGGAGTCTTGTTCAATATTTTATTTGGAATGGTATAGCCCAGTGCAACTGTTTTCATCTTCAGGTATGATGCATCATCAACCCAATACCCTGAATTCTGCTGATTGTTCTGCTGTGCCACAAAAAATCTAGGATAAGTAGCCTTTGCATTTTCAGCATCTGTTTTTGTAGGACTCCAACGACCAAGATGAATATCCCTTACACTACCGGCGTTATGAAAGGCCCACGCACCATCAACATTCTGATATCCATTCCATTTCCCAACACCTTGAAAGAAAACAGTAAGATCAAAGCCTTTGTAATCAAGAAAAAGATTAAGGCTATAGGTATAGCGGGGAATCCTGCTTCCGATGATTACCCTGTCATTGGCATCAATTACTCCATCCTTGTTTTGATCAACATACTTGATGTCTCCCGGTTTCAAAGCGCCAAACTGTCTTGCATGACCAGTGATTTCCTCAGCTGTTTTGAATAAACCTGCAGATTGGAAGCCAAAGATCGAGCCCATCTCCTGACCGACCTGGGTTATCTGAAATCCACTGATATAAGGTCCTGTGCCTTTAAGGTCTACTACCCTGTTTTGAACATCAGAGAGGACACCTGTGATACCAAAATTGAAATTCTTTCCAATCTTATCGTTGTATCGGATGTTCAAATCCCATCCTTTGTTGTCAACCCTTCCAGCATTTTGAACAGCAGGGCTTAAACCGGTAGTCAATGGGATGGGCAATGTCAACAAAATATCATCTGTCTTTTTGATGTAGTAATCAAATTCAAAGTTGAGTTTGTTGTTCAGCACTGCTGCATCAATACCCAGGTTAAGCACATTGGTGGATTCCCAGGTAATCTCCCTGTTTGCAGCAACCAACTGTGCGGCAGAACTTACAATGTTGCCGTTGAAAACACCCTGACCAAGATTGAGTGAAGAAAGGTAGGGGTAGTTTCCAATGTTCTGGTTTCCTAAAGCACCATAAGATGCCCTTATCTTTAACAGGGATACAAACTTCAAATCATCCATGAAGTTTTCCTTGGAGATGATCCAACCGGCAGAGAAAGAAGGAAAATAACCAAAACGCTTAAAGTCTGAGGCAAACCTTGAGGACCCATCATACCTTGAATTGATTTCAAGTAAATATTTGTCTTTGGCCACAAAATTCATTCTTCCATAATAAGACCGTAGTGCCCATGCATTTCCAAAGCCACCCAGGTTTTGATTCAAAGAAGGATATGCATTCAATTGAACCAAATCAGGGAACAGGGTAAGTTCTCTGTATGCATTGAAGCCTTGTGACCTGCTATCGGTTTGTTCTGCACCGGCCAAGACATTAAAATCAAAGAATTTGAAACTCTTGTTATACGTGGCCTGGAACCTGAGATAATTGGTGAGGTTGTTGGAGGTTGAATTGGAAAGACTATTCCTGTTTGGACTGCTCAGGAACAATGCCTTGGATACAAAATTATAAAAATCAATCTTCTTTGTATTGTTGATGGTATAATCTGTAAAATACTTGGGGGCGAAATTAAAATTCAGGTTTAATCCCTTGATTGGATTATAATTGGCCTGAAGATTCAACAGTGCATTGTTGGCCGTTGTTGTATTGATTCCTGAAGCCTGAGACCAGGCCAAAGGATTGCCACCCTCCCATCCTGGGCCCCAGGT
>JBJOOI010000050.1:0-8047 GCA_046051375.1 Bacteroidota bacterium
TTATTTTCCTGCATGCAAAAACTTTCCCTACAATACTGAGCTTGAAGCCACCATTACTTTGGTCAGTGCTGATGGGGTGAGCGGAAATTTCATCCAGCCTGTAGTGCCTTCTCCCGAGGCCATTACATTGCGCATGCATCACTCTTTCGTACAACTTCCAGACGGTAACTATACACCCAGAAAATTTGATCCAAGATCCAGTTTCAACAATTCATCCTATTACGATTACAGCTCTCCTGTTTCAACTCCTATCGAGAAATATGTGATCAACCGCCACCGCTTGAGCAAGAAGGATCCTTCCGCCAAAATCAGCGAACCCGTCAAGCCCATTGTGTATTACCTTGACAATGGAACGCCAGAGCCCATCAGGACTGCATTGTTAAAGGGAGGGAATTGGTGGAACCAGGCATTTGAGGCGGCAGGATACAAAGATGCCTTTATCGTAAAAATGCTCCCAGACAGTTGTGATCCGATGGACATTCGTTACAACATGATCAATTGGGTTCACCGTTCCACCAGGGGTTGGAGTTATGGTGCCAGTGTGGTTGATCCAAGAACCGGAGAAATCATCAAGGGGCAAGTATCCCTGGGATCGCTGAGGGTTAGGCAGGATTATATGATTGCACAAGGCTTGTTGTCTCCATTTGAAAAAAAAGACATGAAAGATGATCCCATGCTCAAAATGTCTTTGGATCGATTGGAGCAATTGTCTGCCCATGAAATCGGCCATACCCTTGGATTGATGCACAACTATGCTGCAAGCACGGTGGATCGTTCAAGTGTGATGGATTATCCTCATCCGTTGATCAGGCTGAATAAAAAAGGTGAATTTGATTTCTCCAATGCATACGATTTGAAAATAGGGGAGTGGGACAAGGTTTCTATTGCATGGGGCTATGCAGACTTGAGCAACAGCAAGAATGAAGCAGCTGATTTGGATAAGATACTGACCGATGCCTATGCAAAAGGCCTGAAATTCATCAGCGACAGGGATGCCCGGGCTCCCGGTGGATTGCATCCTGACGCCCATTTATGGGACAATGGCAATGAGCCCATTGAAACACTTGAGGAGATGATCAACATGCGTGCTCTAGCATTGAAACAGTTTGGCGCCAATTCCATCAGGAATGGCATGCCCATGGCCATGCTGGAAGATGTATTGGTTCCGGTGTATTTTCACCACCGCTATCAGGTAGAGGCAGCCACCAAACTGATTGGTGGCATGCATTACAATTATGCTTTAAAAGGTGATGGACAGATCCCTACTGCTCCACTGTCAAAAGATGTTCAAACAAAGGCAATGGCATCCATCTTAAAATGCCTGGATCCTGCATTCCTTAAAATTCCAGCATCAATTATAGCGTTGATTCCGCCAAGACCGGCAGGCTATGAATTTACCCGGGAACTGTTTAAAAAGAAAACAGGATTGTCATTTGATCAACTTGCTCCTGCTGAAGCAGCTGCTGATCTTCCGCTTTCATTTCTTTTTAATCCTGAGCGCATCAACCGATTGGTGCAGCATGAACTGATGGGGCAATATGGACTTGGTGACATGATCAATGCCTTGATGGACGCCAGTTTCAAAGCGCAAAGAAGAGCAGGTGTTGAAAAGGCCATCCAGTTTCAAACCGAACAATTGGTATTGACCTACTTGCTTGCTGCAAGTATCGACGAGCAGCTTTCTTTTCCTGCCAAGGTAAGGGTTGGCCAGGTTTTGTCCAAACTCAAATCATGGCTGGAAGCAAGTGTAAAAACTGCGGCTGACCCATTGTACAAAGCCCATCTTGGCTTGGCCATTGACCGTTTCAAATCCCCCGAAAAAGCAAAACCAACCATCCATGCCGTTGCGCCTCCCGGTGCACCCATTGGATGTGAAGAAGAAATGTTCTGATTTTGTGGGATAAAATATGTTGGGTAAATGGTAAGGATGTCATTGCATAACATCCCCAGCGGATGAAAGACTGATCAGTTTTTCATGCAAGGCAATCACTTGTGGTATCAATAATGTTTGCTCATTGTTGATCAATACATGATCGCACAATTTCATTTTGATGTTTTCATCGAGCTGTTTTTCCATGCGATGTATGACCTTCTCTCTTTCAATCTGATCGCGTTGGATGGTCCTGTGGAGCCTGAGCGTTGTTGGCGCAAACACACCAACAATGCAATCAAATTCTCCCTGACTACCTGACTCAAAAATAAGGGCAGCCTCTTTGATTGCATAAGGGCTGGATTGTTTTTTCATCCATTCTTTTCCATCCAGGATGGTAAAGGGATGAACAATGCTGTTGAGCAGTTCAAGTTTTTGCTTGTCATTGAATACAAGGGAAGAGAGGTATTTTCGGTCAAGGATTCCTTCCACATATGCCTTTTCTGAAAAAGCCGTCTTGATTTTTTCCATCAGCAAAGGATTGGTTTGCATCAATCTTTTTGCTTCCTGGTCTGCATGGTATACAGGAATACCCAATACCTCAAAAATATGGGCGACTGTAGATTTTCCAGCACCAATGCCGCCTGTAAGTCCTACCTTAAGCATGACCAAATGTAAATAAAAAAGCCCGGAACCAAGTCCGGGCCTCTTCTTCAAGCGGTTGAATTATTTGGTGGCTGCAGCTTTGTTCAGCTGTTCGCTCCATTCCATGCTGATGGCTGATTTTTCAATTTTCATGAAAGAGCCAGGGCTTACTTCAATCTGGATGGTATTGTCATCATTCACTTTATTAACATTACCATGGATTCCTGCAATGGTAACAATCTTGTCACCTTTCTGCAATTCTTCCTGGAATTTTTTGGCTTTTTTTGCTTTTTGGGCTTGTGGGCGAATCATGAAAAAATAGAAAACAACAACCATGCCTCCAAGAAGCACAAGTTGCATGTAGCCTGCATTAGGGGCAGCTTGCAAAAGGATTGAATTCATCATATTTGTTTTGTTTGTTGATTGATCAGTTGGCAGCAATGACTTCCACATCAAAAACCAGGTCGTGTTTGGTCTGTTGTGTATTCGCATATACAGAAAGCACCTTATGGTTCAGGCCTACTCGGCTCTTGCTGTCAAAGGTTGCCTTGATGATACCAGACTTTCCAGGAGCAATGGGAGCTTCGGGCTTCTCAGGGACTGTGCAACCGCAGGAAGCTGAAACTTCTTTGATGATCAGCATCTCATTGCCAGTGTTGGTGAAATGAAAGGCAATATTGATTTTTTCCCCGTCTTTTACTTTGCCCATGTTTTGAACAGAGTCTATAAATAAGATGGAAGTAAGGGGTGTTCCGGGTTCAAAGGTGATGGCTTTTTGTACCACAGACCTTCTCGTGGGGGGAGGGATCTTTTTATTGACTACAATGATGGCAGCTGCTGCAATGATGAAAAGCGCGAAGATGATAACGGGGGATTTCATTCTTTCATTTTGAGATGCCAAAAATAGGAATTTAGCCTTGTTTTTTGAAGTCTACTTTCTTGAGTCTTCCTTCCTGCAACAAATCTTTGTGTATGCTATCAAGAATTCCATTGACAAACTGCCCACTTTGTGGTGTGCTATAGCTCTTTGCTATATCAATGTACTCATTGATGGTAACCTTTGCAGGAATGGTTTCAAAGTAAAGAAGCTCGCAGACACCCATCCTGATCATGATCAGATCCAATACCGCAATCCGGTCTGCGTCCCAGTTTTTCAATTTGGGCTTGATCATTTCCATGGTAAAGTCTTTCTTTTCAATGGAAGTTTTGAGCAGGCTAACTGCATAACGGGTTTTCTCCGGACCTACAATCTCATTGAACTCATATGAGCCTGGTTTACTCAGGTAATTGAGTACCATTTGATAGATCATTTCAGCGTCATCATCCCACTGAACGAAATGATCTTCAAAAAAACCGGTAATGTTCTCGTCAGCCATGATGAGGTCAGTGAAAATAAAGCTGAGCAGTTCTTTCTCTGTTTTCTTGTCACGGCTTTCCAAAGCAATATAGGACTGATACATTTCAGTCTCGGTAAGCTTGAGGTAAATTTTACGTACGATTTCCTCGTCCATCAGGTGGTCGAGCTTTCTCTCCTTGATGGCAGGTTGAAATCCTTTGGATTCCAGAATTTTCCAAAGGGTGGTATTTCCAGCCAGTTTGATGTTTACATTTAAGTCTGCCTCCGTTGGAAGATGCTTTGATGCACGGTGAAGAGAATCCTTTTCGGCATACCTGGCCACTTCTGTAACCAAATAAATGGCAAAAGTGAAAAGGTCTGCTGTTTCATCCAGGTATTTTTTCAACAAGGATAATGCCATGCCTTCTGAGACCATGGTTGAATCAGCTTCTGCTGAATAAAGACATTGCATCACTTTTACCCTGATATTTCTGCGACTGATCATTTAAAGAGCTGTTTGGGGCTGCAAATATAGCTTTTTACGTACTAATAGGCACATTTTCTCCTCAGGATGAAAATTTGACATACCGAATGCCTATTTTCGCTGCCATTCATTGAATTTCTTGCCTGTAGAATTGATGGAATCTGCCATTTTTGCAAGCCATCACCCTTGGTACGGAATTCGTTGATATCCTTTGACTGGGAAAGCATTCAGCCGCCAACCCACAATTATTTCATTCATTTAAAATTAAAATCAAAAGCTATGGCTAAGAAGTTAAGCATTACCCCATTGCATGACAGGGTAATCGTGAAACCTGCTCCTGCTGAAGAGAAGACTGCAGGTGGCATCATCATTCCTGACACAGCGAAGGAAAAACCGCAAAGAGGATCAGTTGTTGCAGCAGGTCCTGGTAAAAAGGATGAGCCGATGACTGTAAAAACAGGCGACACTGTTCTCTACGGAAAGTATTCCGGTACAGAAATTACCATTGAAGGACATGATTATTTGATCATGAGGGAGTCTGATATTCTCGCTATTGTTTAATCTCCGCTAAAACTTTTAAAAAGAATCATATGTCAAAGCAAATATTTTTTAATCTGGAAGCCCGCAACAAAATGAAGAAAGGGGTTGATACCCTTGCAGATGCGGTGAAGGTTACACTTGGTCCTAAAGGACGCAATGTTGTCATTGAGAAAAAATTTGGTGCACCTGCTGTTACTAAAGATGGTGTTACTGTTGCCAAGGAAATTGAATTGGAAGATCCCATTGAGAACATGGGTGCACAAATGGTAAAGGAAGTGGCTTCAAAAACAGCTGATGTAGCTGGTGATGGAACCACAACTGCAACTGTACTTGCTCAAGCCATCATCACAGAAGGTTTGAAAAACGTTGCTGCCGGTGCCAATCCAATGGACATTAAAAGGGGTATCGATAAGGCGGTAGCCATCATCGTTGCCAACCTTAGCTCACAATCACAGACTGTTGGAAACGACATCAAGAAGATCCAGCAGGTGGCTTCTATTTCAGCCAACAATGACGCTGAAATCGGAAAGCTGATTGCAGAAGCCATGCAGAAAGTAGGAAAAGATGGTGTTATCACTGTAGAAGAAGCAAAAGGAACTGAAACCTCAATCGATATCGTTGAAGGTATGCAGTTTGACAGGGGATATATCTCTCCTTACTTTGTTACCAATGCAGACAAAATGGAGTGTGAACTTCAGAATCCTTTCATCCTGATCTACGACAAGAAGATCTCTGCCATGAAAGACATTCTCCACATCCTTGAGAAAGTTGCCCAGCAAGGTGCTCCTTTGCTGATCATTGCCGAAGACCTTGAAGGTGAAGCAATGGCAACCCTCGTAGTAAACAAACTCCGTGGAACCTTGAAAGTGGCTGCTGTTAAGGCTCCAGGCTTTGGTGACCGCAGAAAGGAAATGTTGCAGGATATCGCCATCCTTACAAAAGGTATCGTGATCAGCGAAGACCAAGGTTTCAAATTGGAAAATGCTGACCTTACTTACCTTGGACGTGCTGAACGTGTAACCATCGACAAGGACAATACCATAGTTGTTGGCGGAAAAGGCAAAAAAGATGATATCAATGCCCGCATCGCACAAATCAAATCACAAATCGAATCAACCACTTCAGATTACGATAGGGAAAAGCTTCAAGAGCGTTTGGCCAAACTCAGTGGCGGTGTTGCAGTACTGAACGTAGGTGCCGCTACAGAAGTTGAAATGAAGGAGAAAAAGGATCGTGTAGATGATGCCCTTCACGCAACCCGTGCTGCTGTTGAAGAAGGTATCGTACCTGGTGGTGGTATCGCGTTTATCCGTGCCATCGATACACTGGACAAGAAAAAAGGATTGAACGAAGATGAAACAACTGGTATTGCCATTGTTCGCCGTGCACTTGAGGCACCACTTCGCACAATCGTTTACAACGCTGGTGTAGAGGGTTCAATCGTTGTTCAAAAAGTAAGGGAAGGAAAAGGAGATTTTGGTTACAATGCCCGTACAGACAAGTATGAGAAATTGCTTGCTGCAGGTGTTATCGATCCTACCAAGGTTTCCCGTGTTGCCCTTGAAAACGCTGCATCCATTGCTGGTATGTTGCTTACCACTGAGTGTGTAATCGCAGACAAACCAAAGAGAGATGAAGCTGTTGGCGGACATTCACATGGCGCTCCAGGAATGGGCGGTATGGATTACTAAAACCAGTCTCACTGAAAATAAGAAAGTCCCGCGGAGGCGGGACTTTCTCGTTAAATGAAGTGTCTATTGTTCCTGAGGGATATTTCTGTACCGAATAGCACCGAGCACGATGAAAAGCTGTGCAAGGATATAGGTAGACATGATATAGATTCCAGCCCAATCAAATTGTTTCTTGAACTTGTTCAGGGCTAAAATAGAATCAGAGGCGACAAAGAATCCTGCACCTATGATGAGGTAAATGGCAGTGGTGTTGTCGAGCTTCTGGTACTGCCAAAAAGCGGCGGAGAGCATGGTGCTGATGGTTATGCCGTAAATCAAAACAGGGATTTTCATTCCTCCCAAATGGGGCCACAAAAGAATCATGAGCTCTGTTAAATATGCAATGACTGCGATCAGCATGACTGGCCTTAACTTGAAGAATGAGGTATTGGCTGATTGTGTGGAGGAGAAAAAGAAAATGTAAAAAATATGGGCTATCAGAAATGAGAGGAGTCCAGGTATAAAATAACCATCATTCTGTAGTAAAATATCTCCAATCCAAGAGAAAAACAGGCCCATCAGAACGGCGTCTTTGTAAAGTTTTTTTGGGGTGGAAACAGCGGACAGGTAGATGGCTGCAAGCGATGAAATGATCAGGGGTTTGGTAAGAAGTCTTAATGTTTCATTTCCCGAGGCGATGAGGATGATTTCAGCAATGCTAACAAGTGCAAAAAGAAAAAACAGTTGCTTGGTTTTGGGTTTCATGAATGTTTTTATTCGTGAAAAAAACTGATTCACAGTATCAACAGCACAGATTATCGTAATTTAGATATAATTTATGTCATATTCAGCCGACGAGACGAAATTTATGGAGTACTGGGAGCAAAACCGTGAAAAGCAGAAAAGGCTTTTGACCCAGTTGATGCTCGGACTACCACTTGGAATCCTGTTCGCCATGCCCATTATTGTCAATTTTCTTTTGGGAAGATTCTGGTACAAGCGTGCAGACGCTGTGGGCCTGAGCCAGTTCAACCCGATGATATTGATTGTGGCAGCCCTCTTGATTGCTGTCTTTACCGCGCTTTTGAACAGAAGATTTCGCTGGGAAAAACTGGAACAACAGTACCTGGAGCTCAAAGCCCGGGAGAAGAAGGAATAATTGCATGATTTTTACGATATTTGTGTATTAAAACATAAAAGCATGAGAAATTTAGGATTGGTTTTATTCTCAGGAATCTTGTTGTTTTTTTCAGGATGTAAAAAGGCAGAGCAATTGGAATCGCTCGAAGATTATTTGACAAGAACCGGATTGAAAAGCAGTGTAACAGCTGATCCTAAGGGTTTTTATTATAAAATTATCAATGCTGGAGCAGGCACTGCACCAACCCTTACTTCTAAAGTAACCCTCTATTACAAAGGATACCTGACCAATGGTCTTGTATTTGATAAAACTGGCACATCAGCCAATTATGAGTCTGGAAATCCAGTTGAATTTACACTTA
>JBJOOI010000051.1:0-8859 GCA_046051375.1 Bacteroidota bacterium
CAGACCTTCCGGTATTGTACACAATTACAGGTTGACCATAAAAATTAGGGGAGAAAGGATTCAGGTAGCCTGAAAATCCATAATTCATGGGCCTTCCAAAATACAAATTGTTCATGCCTGAAAAACCGTAGGATGGATATACATTGAAATAACTGCTGTTGTTCCAGTGTGGATTATTCCAGTAAGCAAAATCATCATCAAATGCATTCCACCTGGAGCCACCAAAGGCCTTCATCCGCATGTACCGATCACTCATGGGAACTTCTGAAGCCCTGTATTCATCTTTTTCTTCCAGGTTGACATATTCTGCACCAGGCCTGGCCGGGGAAAAATAGACATCATCAATGGTCTGTCCAGTCCTGAAAGCTGTGCTGCACCCCATCATGATGGAAGCAAGCGAAATGGCAAGAATGATCCTGTTCATATGATGCGATTTAAAGATTAAGCCGAAGTTACTACATTTGCGCAATCCTGTTCTATAATTTAGACGAACGGCAAGTGTTAAAGTTGCAGCAAATTAAACAAAAACTGTTAAAGCTTTTATAATATGGCAAACGAACTGACATCAAGGGCTACCGATTACGCACAGTGGTACAACGAACTTATTTTGAAGGGTGGTTTGGCAGATTATTCTGCTGTGAGGGGTTGTATGGTGATAAAGCCCTATGGCTATACCCTTTGGGAGAACATGAGGGATGTATTGGACAAGATGTTCAAGGATACAGGCCATGTCAATGCCTATTTTCCACTTTTCGTTCCCAAATCCTTCCTTGAGAAAGAAGAAGGACATGCTGAGGGCTTTGCAAAGGAATGTGCGGTTGTAACGCACTACAGGTTGAAAACAGATCCCAACAACAAGGGAAAGCTGATGGTTGATCCTGATGCAAAGTTGGAAGAAGAGCTCATCGTTCGTCCCACCAGCGAAGCCATCATCTGGAATGCCTACAAAGACTGGATCCAGTCTTACCGTGATTTGCCCTTGCTGATCAACCAGTGGGCCAATGTGGTCAGGTGGGAGATGAGGACAAGGCTTTTCTTGCGAACAGCTGAATTCCTCCACCGCTGAAGAAGCCATTGGTGAAGCTGAAAAAATGTTGCATGTGTACGGAGATTTCGTGGAAAATTATATGGCGCTTCCTGTTATAAAAGGCATCAAAACACCGAATGAGCGTTTTGCCGGTGCCCTGGAAACCTATTGTATTGAAGCCCTGATGCAGGATGGAAAGGCCTTGCAGGCGGGAACTTCCCATTTTCTGGGTCAGAATTTCGCCAAAGCCTTTGATGTGAAGTTCCTCACCAAGGAAAACAAGCAAGAGTTTGTCTGGGCAACTTCCTGGGGCGTTTCCACCCGGTTGATTGGGGCTTTGGTAATGGCACACAGTGATGATCAGGGACTTGTCATGCCCCCAAGAATTGCACCATTGCAGGTGGTGATAGTTCCCATTTATAAAGGGCCAGAGCAAAAAGCCTTGGTGGATGAAAAAGTGAATGCCATCCTCGCCGACTTGAAAGCCAACGGCATATCTGTGAAATACGACGACTCAGAGAACACCCGACCAGGTTGGAAATTTGCAGAGTATGAACTCAAAGGGGTACCTGTTCGCATAGCGATTGGTCAGAAAGACATTGAAAATGGAGTAGTGGAAGTGGCCAGAAGGGATACAAAGGAAAAGCAGTCCATTCCCGCTGCAGACCTGATTGAGCATATCAAGTTCCTGATGACAGACATCCAGCAAAACCTTTATAACAAGGCGTTGGCATACAGGGATTCCCATATTACCCCTGTAAACAGCTGGGAGGAATTCAAACAAGTCCTCAATGAAAAAGGTGGATTCATTGCTGCCCATTGGGATGGAACCCCAGAAACTGAGGATAAAATCAAGGAGGAATCCAAGGCTACCATCCGATGTATTCCGTTGGACAACCAGGCCGAGGAAGGGGTCTGCGTGTTCTCAGGAAAGCCCAGCAAGCAAAGGGTTTTGTTTGCCATGGCTTATTAATTGATTTTGGGGTGTTGTAGGAGTAATGTTCAATTTTCCCCCATTATTGCCGAGATTTTAATTAAAAACCATCTTTTCGGCTCCCTGGTCTGATGGCTAAAGTTTTATTTTTCGAACCATGCATCGAAAATGAAGTTTTTTTTGCCTAATAGAATCCCAGACTGATTTTCTTGATAGTTTTTTAAATTTTTTACCATCAACAACTGTGTTAATGGATAAAATCTAAAATCCATATCTTTGGAATTAGTTAATTAATTATTTGTTAACCTAAATTTTATTTCAAACCAAAAAAGAACAGTATGAGACAATTGCTACTGACCATGTGCTGTCTTGTGGGCTTCAGTCTTATGACTTTTGCCCAAACACGTCAGCTGACCGGTAAGGTAACCGGGCCCGATAATTTGGGTGTAGTTTCTGCTACAGTAAAGGTGAAGGGTGCGAACAATGTTACCACCACCAATGCTGATGGAGTTTTCAGCCTCCAAGTACCCGCTGGTAATATTGTACTGCAGATTTCCTCTGTAGGTTTCAATGCTACTGAAGTTGCTGTTAATGCATCACAAGCGAACATTGCTGTTTCGCTCACTGCTGATGCAACCCAGCTGCAAGACGTAGTTGTTACCGCTCTTGGTATTTCGAAACAATCCAGAAAGCTTGGTTATGCTGTTACAACAGTTAATAATGAAGCATTGAGTGTGGCGAGAGAAACCAATGTGGGTAACTCCCTCACTGGTCGCGTGGCCGGCTTGAAAGTAGCAGGTACCAATTCCGGACCCCAGGGTACTGTAAAACTCCTCCTGAGGGGAAATCCAAGTATGAATGGTTCTGGCGCACCGCTCTTTGTTATCAATGGTATCCCCATGGATAACACCCAACGCGGAAGCGCAGGTGAGTGGGGTGGAGGTGATGCCGGTGATGGTATCGGTAACATCAACCCTGATGATGTTGAATCCATGACAGTACTCAAAGGACAATCTGCATCTGCATTGTATGGTGCAAGGGCTTCCAATGGTGTTATTTTGATCACTACTAAGACTGGCAAGAAAAATGACTTCTCTGTAGAGTACAACATGAACTACATGGAAGAGCATGCCATTGACTTTACTGATTTTCAATATGTATATGGTCAGGGTGTAGGTGGTCAAAAGCCAACAACTGCAGCCCTTGCCAGACAAACCGGAAGGTTCAGCTGGGGTGCCAAATTGGATGGTTCTTCTACCATTCAGTTTGATGGTAAATCTTATCCTTACAGCGCAGTAAAAGACAATGTGAAGAATTTTTACCGTTCAGGTCCTTCCCTCACAAATACTGTTTCTCTTTCCAAAGGTGGTGCGAATGGCTCATTCAGGCTTTCTTTCTCGAACCTGAACAGCAATTCTATCATGCGTGCAACTGACCTCAAGAGAAGTACAGTCAATCTGAACATTAACCAGGACATCACTTCAAAGCTGAATGTGACCTTGTTTGCCTCTTATCTTGATCAGATGGCCGGCAATGTTCCCTACATGAGTGATGGTCCACTGAACGCCAACAACGGTCTTTTCCTTGCGACCAATATCGATCAAAAGATTCTATTTCCTGGATATGATCCAATCACCGGCGATGAAATTCAATTCAGCGATGATGAGTTTGTTAGTAATCCATGGTTTGTTGTAAACCAGCTTGTTAACAATGTTGGCAGAAAGCGCTTTACCACAGCTACCACTTTGAAGTACAGTTTTGAAAAATGGTTGTATGCACAGGTTCGTCTGGGACTTGACCAACAATTTGATCGTACAAAAAGTGTTACGCCATGGGGTACTGCTTATACCCAAGGAAGAAGAGGTGGTTTAAACAACCAAGGTCAGTCTGATAGGGCTGAGTTGAACGTTGACGCCTTGATTGGAGCTTCAAAAGACATCAACAGCGATATTAGTTTTGATGCTGCTGTGGGTGCCAATCTTCGCAAAAACAGGTTCGAATCAGTAGGTGTATCAGGAAGTCCATTTGTTCTTCCATACCTCTACAGTTTCAATAATGTCATCAACATTGGCAGAAGCTATGGTTTCGCTGAAACTCAGGTAAACTCTGCCTATTATACAGCTGATTTCACATACCGCAACTTCCTAACGTTGGGAACCACTGGTAGGTATGATGCATATTCAACGCTTCCTGCAGGCAACAACACTGCGTTTGTTCCTTCAGTAACTGCAAGTTTTATTTTCTCTGAGTTATACAAACCTTCTTACCTTTCTTATGGTAAGTTCAGGGCATCGTATGCCACTACTTCTAATGAGTTTACCAATCCTTACCAAACAAGGGTATATTATTCTTTGGGCAATGCCTACAACGGAATTCCGGTTGGTAGTTTCCCAACCTCACTGCCAAGCGGTTTGTTGAAGCCTTTCACAACCAGCGAATTGGAATTGGGATTGGATTTGAAGTTTTTGGGAAACAGGCTGAGTGTTGACGTGGCTTATTTCGACAAAAAAACCAAAAACGAAATCATGCCTGCCTCTTATTCGATTGCCACCGGTTATACCAGCGGTTTCGTTCCATCAGGTTCAGTGCAGAACAAGGGACTTGAGTTGCAGTTGTCTGGTACCCCAATCAGGAAAAAAGACTTTGGTTGGAATGTTACCTTTAACTTGACAAGCGTTCAAAATAAAGTATTGAAGACAGGGCCTACCAACGCCAGGCTAAACCTTGGTTCTGGACGCGGTACCTTGGGTAATGCTATCACAGCCTATGTTCCAGGTTTTGCAGGTCCTCAGATCATGGCCTTCGATCACAGGTATGATTCAAAGGGTGCAATCGTAGTTGATGCTTCAGGACTTCCTGTTAGGGGTGAGCTCACTGCACAAGGAAGTGTTTTGCCAACACTCTTTGGCGGTCTGAACAATGAGTTCAACTACAAAAATTTCAATTTCTCTTTCTTGATTGATTACAACTATGGCAACAAGGTTCTCTCTCAAACCAGCTACTATGCAATGATCAGAGGACTGCACCAAGGTACATTGGTTGGAAGGGAAACCGGTATCAAAACCGGAGTTGATGCTAACGGAGCTGCCAATACCGTAACGGCTACCCCTCAAGCATACTACACTGCCCTTGCGCAAAACGTAACAAAAGTGCATGTACAGGATGGAGACTTTATCAAATTGCGTCAAGTTTCAATTGGGTATGTATTGCCTGCTGCTTTTGTAAAGAAGTTGCAAATAGTTGAAAATGTAAACATTTCACTTGTAGGTCGCAACCTTCTTGTTTTGATGAAGAAGACTGACAACATCGATCCGGAAGCTACATTCGGTTCAAACATCAACTATTATGGTATCGAGGGTACTAACCTTCCTTCTACCAGGTCTTATGGTGTGAACGTAAACATTAAATTTAAAAAATAGGGACAGTCGGTTTCGATTATCTCATTCATAAATTAATCAACATGAAAAGAATATTATTGCCAATCATTGCTGCGATTATGATTCTTTCCGGGTGTACGAAAGATTTCGAATCCCTGAATACAAATCCACTTGCAGCCAGTCCGGCAAGCTTTGATGCTAACTTTTTTCTGTCAAATGCACAGAATACATACAAGGAAGCCATCGGTGGTTATGCCGGTCCTATCTTGTTCCAATCAGGATGGGTTCAGATTTTATCTTCAACCACTTCTGGTGCAGCCAACTATTACAGCGCCATGGACAAGTATGTTCCGCCATCCAATACCAATTCCTACACCGCCAATAGCTGGAACAACTGTTATCGTGCAGCCAGCCTTTCCCAGCAAATTGTGAAGGATTTTGGCAAAAATGCAGACCAGGTGAATGTAGTTTCTGCTGCAGTTGTAGTGAAGGCCCTTTCTTTGCAGTATGCCACAGATATCTATGGTGATTTGCCTTATTCAGAAGCCCTTCAAGGTGAAACAGGATTGTCACAGCCTAAGTATGACAAGCAAGAAGCTGTCATGAAAGGATTGTTGACAGAGTTGGATGCTGCGCTTACCAAGTTTGATGCTACAAAGCGTAGGCCAACTGCTGATCTTTTCTATGGTGGCGATGTTGCCAAGTGGAAAAGGCTGGGTTATTCAGTAATGCTCCGCATTGCCATGCGCTTTACAAAGCGTGATGCAGCTTTCGCAAAATCATGGGCTGAAAAGGCATTTGCCGGTGGTGTAATCACCAGCTCTGCCGATGATGCATTCATGAGAGGCAGTATCTCTACGGGATATACTAATCCCAATGCCCGTGCGTTGGATATTCCCGCAGATTTCTACTCTGTTCGTTGGAGCAAAACATTTATCGATTACCTGAGGTCTACCAATGATCCAAGGCTTGGTGTGGTTGCAGAAGTTCCTCCTGCAGGCTTAGCTGGTAACACAACTTACGGTCTGGTTGGTAACAATACTCCTGCCAATCAATTGGGTCAGCCCAATGGTTTTGACCTGAATGGTGGAGCTACTGATATTACAAGATCTCCTGGCTATCCTGGAGGAACCGGAACCGGTGGCGATCTTGCACCTATCGGAAGGTACTCTAGGCCCCGTACTTCAGTGTACACCCCAAACAGGGATGTGGCTTTGTTCATCATGACTGCTGCTGAGACATCACTTTTGTTGGCTGAAGCAGCTGCCAGAGGTTGGTCAGTTGGTGGAAATGCAGCAACCCATTACGCGAATGGTGTAAGAACTGGCATGGAATCTCTTGCCACGTTCAGCTCAACTGGAATGGTTCCTACTGCAGCCATTAATGCTTACATCACAGCCAATCCGTTGAATGTCACCACTCAGGCAGCTTCCCTAAAGCAAATCAATGAGCAATTCTGGGCTACAACTGGTATGCTGATGAATTTCTCTGAATCTTGGAGCAACTGGCGCAGGTCAGGATTCCCTGTATTGACTCCGATTAACTACACCGGTAATTTCTCTGGTGGAACAATTCCCCGTCGTCAGATTTATCCAACCAACGAAGCCTCAGTAAACGATGCCAATTATAAAATTGGAATCAGTGGATTGACTCCTGCTACTGATACATGGTCTTCCCGTGTATGGTGGGATAATTAATTTCAGAGCACCATTAGGTGTCAATCATCATATGTGATTAAATTAAATGCCAGGTCTCAGTACCTGGCATTTTTAATTATCAGTAACTTCGTTAGAGCACGGTATGAAACACTCAATCATCAGTTACAGCCTTTCGTTCTTGCTAGTTTGCTTGATGCTTGTTGATTCGAAACAATCATTTGCTCAGCCTTCCAAATTGTTTACTGCGGTTCCAGGGGAATCTTCTGGGCTTCTTTTCCAAAACAGAATTATTGAAAGCCCGGCTGTTAACATCGTCACCTATGAATATTTTTACAATGGTGGTGGAGTAGGTGCTGGAGACTTCAATAACGATGGTTTGGTTGACCTGTATTTCACAGGCAACATGTCTGCCAACAAGCTTTATTTAAACAAGGGTGGGCTTAGGTTTGAAGATATTACCAAGGCTGCAGGTGTTGCTGGTAAGCCTGGCTGGAAGACGGGAGTCTCCATTGCTGATGTGAATGGCGATGGTTTTCTGGATATATACGTTTGTTATTCAGGCGATCTTGATTCCAATCAGAGGGCGAATCAGCTGTTCATCAACAATGGCAACCTTAGTTTCACGGATAAAGCAAAAGAAATGGGTGTTGCAGACAAGGGCTATTCAACCCATGCCGCTTTCTTTGATATGGACCGTGATGGAGACCTCGATCTCTATGTGTTGAATCACAATATCAAGAACCTGAGAAATTTTGATGCTGCCTATGTGAAAAAAATGGTTGATCCCAATGCGGGAGATCGGCTTTACGAGAACAGGAATGGAAAATTCTCGGATGTTTCAAGAAAAGCCGGCATCATTTCCAATCCTCTTGGATATGGGCTGGGCCTCAATATCTCAGATCTCAACAATGATGGATGGCCTGATATTTACGTGTCTAATGATTATGTTGAGGAGGATTACCTCTACATCAACAACAAAAATGGTTCCTTTACTGAAACCCTGAAGTCGTCATTTGGTCATTTGTCTAATTTCTCTATGGGTGTTGATGTGGCAGACATCAACAATGATGGACACATGGATATTTTCACTTTGGACATGCTCCCTGAAGACAACCGGCGGCAGAAGTTGCTCTATGCTCCTGATAATTACGAGCTCTATGCCAATGGTGTTCAAAATGGATTTTATCATCAGCTGATGCGCAATATGCTACAGCTCAACAATGGCAATGGCAGCTTTAGCGAGATTGGACAACTGGCTGGTGTGTCCAATACTGATTGGAGTTGGGCCGCACTTTTTGCTGATTTTAACCTGGATGGGAACAAGGATCTTTTTGTTACGAATGGATATGGCAGGGACATGATCAACCGTGATTTTATGAAATTTTATGCTGATCAGCGCTTAAAGCATATTCAGGGAAAGACTGATAGCCGTATGTTTCAAATGTTACAGGGTATCCAATCCACCCCCCTTCATAATTATATCTATGAAAACAAGGGTAATCTTCAATTCAAAGACCAATCCATTGACTGGGGTTTTGAAGAGCTGAATTTTTCTCATGGAGCAGTGTATGCAGATCTTGATAATGATGGTGACCTTGATTTGGTCATGAACAGAATGAACCAGGAAGTTGGTCTTTACAGAAACAATACAATTGAAAATAAATCCGGCGGGCACTTTCTGAAAATTGATTTGCAGGCCTCTTCAACGGATAAAAACAGGCATGGTTTGGGCTCGGTCGTAACGGTATACGCCGATGGTAAACAATATACCCTTCAACAATTTCCTGTACATGGATTTCAGTCTTCCATGCAGGTGCCGCTTCATTTTGGGTTTAAAGAAAATCATGTTGATTCATTGCGTAT
>JBJOOI010000052.1:0-12465 GCA_046051375.1 Bacteroidota bacterium
GTATTCTTGTATCCTCGAAAAAATGATCAGACATTTTATCGTCATCCAACTTAAATTTCATCAGAAAAGAATTTCAAAACTAATCTCTTTGTCTCCTCTTAAAACGATTGTTGTGGTCTTATCTCCTTTTTTGAATTTTGAAAGGGCTTGCATATACGATTCAACTGAGGAAGTTTTGTGTTCACCCAGTTGTTTAACAATGTCACCAGCTTGAATACCCGCTTTTTTGGCTGGTCTGTTATCTGAAACACCATCCACCCTTACGCCTGATCCTGTGAAAGAATAATCTGGCATAATACCCATACTCACCCTGAATCTGGCGGAAGTAGAAGTTTGTTGTTCTCTTGTTTTGGTAAAAACGAGTTTTTGGTCTTGTTTATCTGCTTCTATCATTTCTTGGATGAAACGGATAATTTTCAACATACCAACATAATTAATTTTGTCGGCATCATCGCTGGGTTTGTGGTAATCTGAATGGAGGCCTGTGAAAAAGAAAAGTACTGGAATATCTTTTCTGTAGAATGAAGTATGGTCACTTGGGCCAGTACCGCTGGAATCAATCCTGATGGTAAAGTCCTTCTTCTTAACGGCATCAAACATGGGTTTCCAGGATGGCGATGTTCCATAACCTCCAACAGTAATTGTTTTACTGCTGTCATTCAATCTTCCCACCATATCCATATTGATCATGTAATTGATGTTGTTTAATGAAACGGTTGGGTTTTCTACAAAATACTTAGAACCATTAAGCCCTAATTCTTCTGCAGAAAAAGCGATGAAAAGATAATTGTATCGTTTTGCTTTGCTGTTTTTCAAAAGAAAAGCAAGTTCAATCATGGAAGATGTTCCACTTGCATTGTCATCAGCGCCATTGTGAATGCCGAGATCGCCAGTCCTGAGCATTGAATTTCCATCTTCACCATAGCCAAGATGATCAAAATGGGCGCCTATTACAATTGTGTATTGGGCCTTGTTGTCTAAATAACCTACAACGTTTCTAGCATTTCTTATCTTGGGTGTTATTGCTAGCTTGGCAGAAATTTGAAAAGAAGAAGAGGCGTCAGTCAGGTGTTGTTTTTGTGCGAGGGTACTAATATATGCGGCTGGTAATGGTGCGGTTTCTGATCTGTCTTTAGGATCAAACTTAATTTTATCATCCAATGCAGATGAATTGAAGAAAAGTACTGCAGAAGCACCTTTTTCCTTTGCTTTGAGCATTTTTTCAGTCAATAAATTGGCAACATCAAAATGAGGGTTTTCTTTGTTTTCTTGTATGGATTCAGCAAGATCAACCATCCATGGTTGTCCTTTTTCATTCAAAGAGGGAGAAGATTCTGCATTAAAGCTGGCTGATGGTGAATTGGAAAGGGGGAAAAAATCTATGCCTGCTTTGAGATCTTTGCCATTTAATTTCAGTTCATTTCCTTTTGCAATTTCTTTTCCATCATTGATGGTAAAATGCTGAAAAAAAGATCCATTATCGCCATGTGGAGTA
This sequence comes from Bacteroidota bacterium, assembly GCA_046051375.1. GTDB lineage: Bacteria > Bacteroidota > Bacteroidia > Chitinophagales > Chitinophagaceae > Pollutibacter. The sequence goes on from JBJOOI010000052.1 coordinate 1,496, forward strand.
AGGCCAATTTCTTTGAATTTTGAGGCGATAAACTCAGCTGCCAAAACTTCACCCGGATCACCAGCTCTTCTTCCTTTTAACGCATCAGAAGATAGATAACCTACTTGTTGCTGGAGGTATTGAACAATCTGTTTGTCTACTTTTTTTAATTTTTGCGCAGATGCCAGCTGACACAATAAAAGCAACGGGAGTAGGATCCTGAACATGTGGAAGATTTTGATGCAAATTTAGTGTAGTTGCAGCAACCTAAACAATATCTCAATAAAGATGCCTTTTTACTGTTTTCGTAAAGGATAGCCTTTAAATGGTAGTACCTTTGAAAGTATCAAATGATAGGTAATAAACCCAATATCGCCCTCATCGGTAATCCGAATAGCGGAAAAAGTTCCTTGTTTAATCTATTGACCGGGTTAAGACAAAAAGTGGGCAATTTTCCAGGGGTTACGGTAGAAAAAAAAGAGGGTGGATGTACTTTACCAGGTAAACAGGATTGTATTGTACTTGATCTCCCTGGAACCTATAGTTTATATCCCAGGCGAACAGATGAATTTGTATCGTATAAACAATTGATGAACCCTGAAAATGGGGAATCAATTGATTTGGCAATAGTAGTCGCAGATGCCAGTAACCTTAGAAGGAATCTGTTGTATGTTTCTCAGGTAATTGACCTGAAAGTGCCGGTGGTTGTTGCTTTGACGATGGTTGATCTTGCCAAAAAAAGAGGAATAAAGATTGATGTTGATTGTTTATCAAGGGAAATGCAGGTACCTGTAGTAGTGGTGAATGCCAGAACAGGTAAAGGAATTGAACAACTCAAGTCTACTGTTTCCCAAATGTTGCATATTGAAGTGATAGGACAAGATTTTTATCCTATCGAAGACCTGGCCAAAGAAGCTATCGGTGAAATGCGGGAATTGATGCCCAATCTTGGAAATTATGGGGCTATTCATCACCTGATCAATCATGAATCTTTTGATTTAAGTAGTGGAATTCAAGACAAGATTGAAGAAATAGAGGCAAAATACAAGTTCAACCATACCAAAATACAGGCAGAAGACATACAACTCAGGTATAAAAAGATAAGGCAGGTAATGTTAAAATCTGTTGAGGAACAGAGTATTGAAAAAAGAAAAATGTTCTCTGAACGCCTTGATCATTTCTTTTTACACAGGACCTGGGGTTATCTCATCATGGGTGTTGTATTGTTCATCCTTTTCCAATCTGTATTTTGGGTAGCAGAATATCCAATGAACCTGATAGAATCAGGTGTAGGCATGTTCGGTGGATGGTTGGGTTCTGTTTTACCGGAGGGATGGATAGCAGATATAGTAGTCAATGGAATTCTGGCAGGATTAGGAGGAATACTTGTTTTTGGTCCTCAGATCATGATACTGTTTGGCTTGATAACGCTGTTGGAAGACACGGGATATATGGCCAGGATCAGTTTTCTTTCAGACAGGATCATGAGGAGGGTTGGATTGAATGGTAAAAGTGTGATGCCAATGATTGGTGGGTTTGCATGTGCTGTTCCTGCCATTATGAGTGCGAGAAATATTGAAAATAAAAAAGAAAGATTGCTTACCATTATGGTAACACCTTTCATGAGTTGTAGTGCCAGGTTACCTGTATTTACAATTTTAGCATCAATGATTGTACCTGATCAAAAAATTTTAGGAGTATTTAGTTTACAGGGTTTTGTGTTGATGGGCTTGTATGTATTAGGGATTGTCATTGCCTTATTGGTTTCATACGTGATGAATCTTTTTATCAAGATCAAAGAAAAAAGTTTTTTCATTCTTGAGCTACCTGTTTACAGACAACCTCGTTGGAAAAACATTTTGTACACGATGGTTGAAAAAGCCAAGGTTTTTGTATTTGATGCAGGTAAGGTAATCATGGTCATATCTTTGGTTTTATGGGCATTCAGTTCTTTTGGACCTGCTGAAAAAAGGAATAAGATTGAAGAAAATTATGCAACATTGATCAAGAATGATCCAGTCAATGAAAGCAAATACCAGGCGGAAAAATCTTCAGCCTTGTTGGAAAATTCTTATGCAGGAATCATGGGCCGTAGCATAGAACCTGTGATCAAGCCATTGGGTTATGATTGGAAAATTGGTATCGCCTTGATTACCTCATTTGCAGCAAGAGAAGTATTTGTTGGTACAATGGCCACTTTATACAGTGTTGGTGAAGATGCTGATGAAAACAGTGAAACATTGAGGAATAAAATGCATGCTGCAAGAAGGTCTGACGGAACCCTGGTTTATACAACAGCTACAGGTTATTCTTTATTAATATTTTATCTTTTGGCAATGCAATGCATGAGTACATTGGCTGTTGTAAAGAGAGAAACAGGTTCCTGGAAATGGCCTATCATACAATTGATTTACATGACAGGATTGGCTTATCTATTGAGTTTTATCGCTTATCAGGTATTGAGTTGATTAAATTATGGCTCTGCTTTTCAGTTCATTAATCAATTGTTCAGAAGATTTAAAATGAATACAATTTATTCCACAAGTTTCAGCTGCTTTGATATTACGGATATTGTCATCAATAAATAAAGTTTCAGCAGCTTCTATCTTAAATCGGGATAGGGTTAAATCATAAATTTCTTTAAAGGGCTTTCTTGTATTTTCTTCACCTGAAACGATACGACCATCAAACCAATGTAAAAAATCAAATAATTCTAAAGCACGAGGGAAGGTTTCAGCACTCCAATTCGTTAGCGCATAGATATTGTGTTTATTATTTGATTTAAGCAGCCTTAGAACCTCAACAGTGCCCTCAATAGGACCATTGAGCATTTCTTCCCACCGCTGATAAAATGCGAGTATATAAGCGCTCTTATCGGGATATAATGAAATGAGTAAATCATTGGCCTCCTGAATACTTCTTCCTCCATCCTGTTCCTCATTCCAAGACATGGTACAGATATTGTCTAAAAAATCTTTTCTTTCCTCATCATCTGTGATGAGCTTTCTATACATGTATTCTGGATTCCAATCAATCAATACTCCACCCAGATCAAATATGATATTTTTTATTTGTTTCATCAGGTGAAAATTAGTGAATATTCTACAGTCTTCATCATCTGTTTTTGATTGTTAATATCCCTTGTAGTATTTATAATTATCTATTATTTATAAAAAAATCTATTACTATTAAGGCTGTGGAAATGTTAAAAACTATTATTTATTACATTTTATTCTATCTATAATCACATGAATTAACACTAATCCACATTTATACACATGATCAATATCGTTACCAAGACTGATTCAAATCAATGCTATTAACAATCCAAAAAAATAAGTTTAAATTTTTCAACAACGAGAAAAAACAAAAGATCCTGTGGATAAAGCAAGGGTAAATTGTTGTAAAAAATCTTTAAACCCCCAAAATCGATTTAATCCCCAAACTTGTTCAAAACAATCCCCAATTTCATTTCCTAAAAAGGCGAGTAATCCACATAAAAAACAGGATATTAACAGGGGTGTGTGGAAAACCAAAAAATTTCCCTGAACAGCCTTGAAACAGCCAATTCATCAACTTCGGCCCGGCGCGATTTCCTCAAATTGTTGATAATTTATTTTGCGCTATTTTTATTTATATGAAAATTACTCAATTGAAAAGAATTGGTGCAGTTATCTTTTGCACGCTTTGTGCTTATGTTGTAACAGCGCAGCAAATTGCTTTCCCTGGTGCTGAAGGTGCTGGTCGTTTTACTTCCGGTGGACGGGGAACCGCAAGCGTTCCTACAACAGTATTTGAGGTAACACATCTTAAAGATGATAATACCGTCGGCAGTTTGCGTTATGCTTTAACACAAACAGCAACACACCGAACCATCGTCTTTCGTGTATCGGGCACAATTTATCTTACTTCTAAACTGAATATTCGGGGGAACACTACCATTGCAGGACAAACTGCACCGGGCGCTGGCATTTGTCTTGCAGATTATCCGGTAGTTATAAGTGGAGACAATGTAATCTTGCGGTATATCCGTTGCCGCATGGGGGATAAAAACCAATTAAAAACTTCTCCTGCCAATTGCGGTGTGCCAGTTGCACCATTTACACCGGCCTGTATGCCGCTGGATGGAAGTGGAGGGGATGATGCACTGGGCAATCTTGGTAATAAAAATATCATCATTGATCATTGTAGTGTAAGCTGGAGCAATGATGAAGCGTTAACAATTTATCGGGGCGATAGCGTCACTTTACAGTGGAACATTATTTCAGAGCCACTGAACTATTCTTATCATTTTGAAACAGGCGACACTGATTTTCAAAATCATGGTTATGGGGGAATCTGGGGATCGCTGCATGGTAGTTTTCACCATAATCTTTTTGCACATTGCAGAAACAGGAATCCACGCTTTGCGGGAAACAGCAGCTATCCCGCTGGTTCAGTTGAAAGTGCCGATTTCCGAAATAATGTGATTTACAACTGGGGCATTAATACAGTTTATGGTGGCGATGGTGGAGAATACAATCTTGTAAACAATTATTATAAGTATGGACCGAATACAAGCAGCGGGGTAAGATACCGCATTGTAGGGGTAGACAGTAGTGTACAATTTGGATATGCTAAATATTTTATTTCGGGAAACCATGTTGATGGCTCAACATCCAATACAAACAGTAACTGGTTGGGTGCAAGTATGAATACCGGTATTGCTGCCGATACAATTAAATCAAAATCAAGCACTCCGTTTTTATCGGCTTATTTATCAGGAACTACCCATACAGCACAGCAAGCGTACGATTTGGTTTTGCAGTATGCCGGAGCAAGTTTAAGGCGCGATACTTTAGATGAAAGGATTGCCAATGATGTGCGCAACCGTACTGGAAAAATTATTGATGTGCAAGGGGGCTTTCCGCATGGTACGCCCTATGCCAATACGGTGAATGCATGGCCAGCATTGGTTTCAACTCCTCCGCCAACAGATACCGACAGAGACGGGATGTCTGATGCATGGGAAATAGCCAATGGTTTAAACCCCAACAACGCAAGTGACCGTGGGATTTTTGCTTCCAATGGCTATACCCATCTGGAAAACTATCTTAACTCCATCATTACTGCCGATCAGGGTCAAGTCATTCCACCCGCATACGATGTAGTGGTTGCAAAAAACGGAACGGGTAATTATACCTCGGTACAGGACGCTATTAATGCATCACCAAACAACCGCACTACACCATGGAAAATTTTCATTAAAAAAGGAAAGTATGTCGAAACGGTTGTTATTCCCTCGAACAAACCTTTTTTGCAGTTGATAGGTGAAAACATGGCCGAGACAATTATATCTTTTGATAATTATTCGGGCAAAGCAAATCCTGCAGGGGGTACTTTCGGTACATCAACATGTGGTACCATGATCATTAACGCAGAAGATGTAATGCTCATGAATCTTTCTGTTGAAAATGCAACCGGCTATGGTATTAATGCAAACGCCATTGTTCCGGCTCCGGGGGATGGACCGCAGGCTGTTGCTGTTTATACCACATCAGACAGGGTTGTTTTCTTTAATTGCCGCATGAACGGGGGACAGGACACATATTACGGCGGTAATAACAGGGGCACACGTGTCTACATGAAGAACAGCTATATTGATGGAAATACCGACTTCATTTTTGGATCATCCACCATCATTTTCGATACCTGTATCATTTATCCACGCACAAGATTAGACAATGGCACAGGTGGTTTTGTAACCGCGGCCAATACAAAAGCAGAATCGGGTTATGGATATGTGTTTCGCGATTGTAAGATTACCAAGAACCGCGGTATAACGTTGTATACACTGGGCCGACCTTGGCAGAATGATGCGGGCACTGCAGACGCTGCCAAGTCGTATAACAAAACGGTATTCCTTAATTCTTTTATGGGTGCTTCAATAAGACCAGAAGGTTGGAGTGTATGGGACGCGGGAACGAATACGTCTTTCATTACATATGCTGAATATAATACCAAGAATTATGATGGTACGCCCAAAAATCTGAGCGGCAGGGTGAGCTGGAGTAAACAATTAACTGCAGCTGAAGCAACAAAGTATTATAATAATGATACAGTGTTTATAAATGCAAACAGACCCGCTATGCCTGCATGGAATCCTTACAGCACATGGCCAGAGTTGAATACAAGATTTGTGCCGGAATTATCTGCATCAAATCTTCTGGTACGCAGGCCAAGCGTAAGTTCCACAACAGCGAATATTACCTGGAACATTAGTTGGCCCATGGCCGGTATTCAGTGTGATTTGTACAGAAGTTCGGATAAGCAAAACTTTAGTTTAATCAATACGCAATACAGCATATTATTATCTTGTACGCATGTCCAAAGCGGGCTTCGGCTCAACAACATCCGATACTGCGACAATCTCAAGCAAACCTTTGATTACGGTAACAGCAGCACTATCTGATTTTTTACAAGGAATCGGCACTCCTTCATCAACACAGGGTTATGTGGTTTCTGGTTTGAATATTCTTGACAGCATTAAAATTCAACCACCAGTTCATTATGAAGTATCTGCAAATGGTGGAACAAGCTGGTTTAACAATACAACCCCATTGGGTTTAAAACCAACAAATGGAATTGTTGCCAATACAAACATAACATTGCGTTTGAACGGAACGGTTGTTGGAACATTCAACAATAACATTATCCATAGTGCAACCTTGGCAGATACTGTAAAAACCCCTTTGCGGGGCACTATTCAGGCACAACCAATACAAGCCTCTGCGGTGTTGCAACATTGGCCACTTACACAGAACAACCTGGATAGTGCAGCTATCCGCTCGGTGGGTGTTGTTGCAAGTGCTCCAACATTCAGGAAGTTTGCAGTAGCCGATTCGTTGTTAGCCCCCTATTCACCTACCCGTGGACAGGTATTTGCAGCCACATCAAAAGGGTTATGGACAACAGCAGAAGGCGGACCTGGCGGTAATTTAAATCGAACCAACTACGAACAATTTACGATTACTGCGGCCACCGGTTATTCTATCCGTGTTGACAGCTTAAAATTGAATACGGCTTTTTATGCTTCGGCCAGTAATATTAAACTTGCTGTAGTCTATTCAAGAAGTGGATTTACAACCGATTCAACCGAGGTGGTTGGTTATGAATTTGCAACACAAAAACCATTGACACAGGACAACAACAGCCCTTCTGCACTTTATGTTTTTCCATTAAACGGTTCTACCGGGGTTACCTTGTCTGAAGGACAAACAATTTCCATCCGACTTTATTTTACCTGTGGCAGCACAAGCCCTGGACGTTTTGCACAACTGAAAGATGTAATTGCAAAAGGAACAGCCACACAAAACACAACTACCTCCGTTCGTGATAATTTTATACCAGCTGGGTTCTCGGTGTATCCAAACCCTTCTGTAAATAAATTATACATTAAACACCCCCGGAGCAATACAAAAACCAACATATCATTGTATTCATTGCTTGGCGTTAAAGTTGGCGAATGGAAAGCAAAGCCAAATTCGGTGCTCAGCGTTGTGGATGTAGAGCCCCTACCCCCGGGTCAGTATTTTATTCATTACCAGTCAGGCAAACAAACGGTTGTTTTAAAATGCATGGTAGCAGATTAGTGCTGGTATCAATGGGTTCGTATATGAAGGTTGGACGCATAAAAAGGATTAAAATAACCGCAACCATGGCGTTTTCCACAATTTGTTAATAACCATTTTTACCTTATTTTTGCCAACTCTCATAATAATATATATAGTATGTCAATTATTCAGAAAATCAGGGACAAAGCAGCAGTGTTGCTTACCACAATGATCGCAATCAGCTTGATTGGCTTTTTGGTTCAGGATGCATTTGTTGGCAAGGGTGGAAGCATGTTTGACGGACAGGCAACCACGGCAGGATCCATCAATGGGAAAGACATTGAATTAATGGAATTCAGCAAGAAGGTAAACATGGTCGAACAAAACTATCGTTCTCAGGGCATGCAAACCAATGAGATGATGACCCAAACGATTGTTGAAAATGTTTGGAACTCATACGTTCAGGAAGAAATGATCAATGGAGAAGCGGCGAAACTCGGATTGGTGGTTACCCCCAAAGAACTGGGTGCAGTATTGTTCTCTGACGATGCTCCACAGGAGTTCAAGCAAATGTTCGCTGATAAAACCACCGGAGGGTATGATGTGAACGCTGCAAGAAACTGGTTCACCAATGTCAAAAAAAGCTCAAAACCTGAAGATGCCTTGAATATTGAAGAGCAATTGATCAAGCCCATTGGCATCAACCTGCTCTCACAGAAATATACTTCCCTGATTACACAAGGCTCCTATGTGCCCAAGTGGATGCTGGAGAAGATGGCGGCAGACAATGCTTCCTTCGCTTCAATTTCTTTCGTGGGTATTCCTTATACCACCATCGCAGACAGCACCATTAAGGTGAGCGATAGCGAAATCAATGATTATGTTTCAAAACACAAGGACGAATTCAAACAGGAGCATGTAAAAAGCATCGCCTATGTTTCATTCAGTGCAAACCCAACCCCACAGGACTCTGCAAGGGTTTACAACCAGCTCAATGAACTAAAAGCTGCATTCTATGCTGCACCTGATGCAAAAAGTTTTGTTACCAGAAACAATACATCTCTCCCATTTTTTGATGGATTTGCCCTGAAGTCAAAACTTCAGATGGGCGCAAAAGACACCATCATATCATTGCCCGTTGGTGCTGTTGCAGGTCCTTACCTCGATGGTGGAAGCTATGTGATCGCGAAAAAAATACAAACAAAATCATTGCCCGATTCTGTCAAATGCAGACATATCCTTGTAGGAATTGTTGATCCCCAAACGGGTCAACAAAGACGCAGCGACAGTGCGGCCAAAAAGAGCATTGACAGTATCTATGCCGTAATCAAATCTGGCGGAAACTTTGGTGCTTTGGCAGCAGCCCTCAGCGACGACCAGGGAAGCAAGGCCAAGGGCGGTGAGTATGATTTCTCTTCTGTTGACATGAACCTGGCAAAGGAATTTGCTGACTTCATTTTCAACAAACCCAAAGGAAGCATGGAGGTGGTGAAAACCGAGTTTGGTTACCATATCATTGAAGTGTTGAACCAGAAAAATTTCGAAGAAGCCTACAAGGTTGCATATCTGGCAAAGCCCATTGTTGCCAGTGAAGAAACCGATGCAACAGCCTCTTCTTCTGCAACACAGTTTGTTGGAAGCAGCAGGGACCAAAAGTCTTTTGACGAAACCGTTGCAAAAATGAAGATCAACAAGCTGACAGCTGACAATATCAAAGAACTTGATTACAGCGCCGGTCCGCTTTCTTCAAGGGCCATTGTAAAATGGATCTTTGAAAACAAAACAGGAGCTGTTTCTGAGCCATTCGACCTCAAAGACCAATACGTGGTAGCTATGGTTACCAATGAAATTAAAGAGGGTGTTCAGCCAGCATCTGTTGCAAGGGTTTTGGTAGAGCCAACCCTTAGGAACAAGAAAAAGGCAGAAATGGTGGCCCAAAAGGCAGGATCCGAGAAAAACCTTGATAAATTGGCTGCTTTGCTCGGTGGAACCACTGGAAAAACCGATACCGTGAGGTTTGCCGATCCTTTTGTTCCCAATCTTGGTTCAGAAACAAAAGTAATTGGTGCAGCGTTTAACAAAAAGAACTTGTCTAATACATCAGACGTGATCGACGGTCAAAATGGTGTATACTATATTAGAGTGAACCAGGTTGGCGCCCTTCCTTCATCAGCAATAGATTTTGTTGGTCAAAAGAAGGCACTTGAATCACAAATGAAGCAATTCGCAGGATACAGCACGATGGAGTCTTTGAAAAAATCAATGAAAATCGTTGATAAAAGAAGGGACGCCGGATACTGATGACATACTGCTCATGAGAAAACAAACGCACAGCCACCCCCAAGGGTGGCTGCTGCATTTTAGGTAACTTTACACCATGGAAGAGATAAGAAACAAGGTTGCAGAAAGCGGTTTGATCACCATCGATCTTGAAAAATATTACCCGGCCTCGGAGCCTCTGCCTTTTGACTTGAAAAATTTCCTTTTTATGGAAATGCTGCTCAAGGAGAAAGATTTCAGGGAATCCCTTGATCACCATGATTGGCGCCAATACGAGAACAGAGATGTGGCCGTGTATTGTTCAACCGACGCCATTGTTCCCATGTGGGCCTATATGCTGGTTGCATCAAAGCTTTCCGGAATCGCCAGATCGATCATCTCCGGAACTACAGAAGAGGCCTTTAAACAAAAATTTATTGAAAATATCGGACAGGTCAATGCAGCAACATTTGAAGGGAAGAGGGTGGTTGTGAAGGGTTGTGGAGAAAAGCCTATTCCCGAATATGCTTATGCAGCAATATCCATCAAACTCTTGCCCGTGGTCAAATCGCTCATGTATGGCGAGCCTTGCAGCACGGTTCCAGTGTATAAAAGAAAAGAAAAAGCCTAAAACCCTTTCAGCGAAGATTTGTATTCAACCCTTGCCCTTTCAAGATCTTCGGGCGTATCAATGCCGATACTGCTTGTTTTTGTTTCAACCATTCTGATGGCAACCCCGTTTTCCAGGTACCTCAACTGCTCAAGCATTTCAGTTTGTTCCAGTGCGCCCATGGGCCACTGTGTAAAATTGAGCAGGGTTGTTTTTCTGTAAGCATACACCCCGACGTGTTTAAAGTAGGGCAGATCTGCGCTGCGGTTCCGTTTGAAAGGAATCGGTGAACGGCTGAAATAGAGTGCATCGTTCTGCTTGTTGCAAACCACCTTCACCTGGTTGGGGTTCTCGGGCTCATCTCCATCCCCAAATCTTTTCATGACGGAGGCAACGGCTACGGTAGGATCTTTGAAACAGTTCAGCAGATTCTGAAGGGGTTCTTTCTCAACAAAAGGCTCATCGCCCTGAATGTTCACCACCACCTCAACATCCATTGATTCAACCGCTTCCGCAATCCTGTCGCTTCC
>JBJOOI010000053.1:0-7642 GCA_046051375.1 Bacteroidota bacterium
CAACGTTTATGTAGAATTGATTGGTTCAAAAGGACTCGACAGGGATTATGCGTTTACCGACCTGGCTCCAGCCTTGCAGTTGATTCTAAACAGCAATGCTAAAATCAATGCAGGATACCGGTTCCAGATCAGTGGGGGGGCTTATAGAATGGGTACTTCGTCTTTTTCCATCAGTTATGAGCGGAGTTTTCTCAATGCCATCAAAAGCAGGAAAAAATGAGGAATCTCATCAAAATCTTTATTAAGTGCCTGAGGGTCATTTTTTCTAAGCAGCAATGCTGCAAATAGTATAGTTGAGTTATCCTGAAAATCTTACCTTTAATAGGTGAAAAAGTTTATCTTTTTTATTGTCGCCATCCAGATCATCAGCGGTGGGCATTTTATAGACGAGTTGGTTAAGTTTGACAACCTCGTTGATCATTTTTATGAGCACAAGAACAGTGCGCAGCCTTTGTCCGCCATCCAGTTCATTCAATATCATTATTTTGACAGCATTCATGAAAAATCTGATCCTGTCAAGCATGCAACACTTCCATTGAGGAATGCCGGGGTTTCTTTTACACAAGTATACCATCGACCCGTTGAGTCTTTTCATTTGGCTCCACTGTGGCAGTCAGACCTTTCCAATTTTAATCCGATAAGCAAAGGAATGATGCCGCAATGTCATCAGTTTTCTGTTTTCCAACCTCCAAAATTCAGCTGATTTTTTAGTTACTCGTTCATAAAAAAAATCAGAAATCATGTTGAATGCAATCATCAGCTTTTCCGTCAGGAACAAGCTTATCATCGGTTTATTTACATTGGCGTGGATCATTTGGGGAGCCATAGAGCTTTTCAGACTTCCTGTTGACGCCCTTCCAGACATCACTTCCAATCAGGTTCAGGTCATTACTGTGTCACCCACACTGGGTTCACTTGAGGTGGAAAGATTGATCACATTTCCCATAGAACAGGCATCATCCAACATACCGGATATCAAGGAGATAAGGTCTATTTCAAGATTTGGACTCTCCGTTGTTACAGTTGTATTTGATGATGACAAAGACATTTATTGGGCCAGGCAACAGGTGAGTGAGCGGTTACTCATGGTCCGTGATGAAATTCCCAAAGAAGCAGGTACCCCTGAATTGGCACCCGTCACTACTGGGCTTGGTGAAATTTATCAGTATATCGTTCGTCCTAAAAAAGGCTATGAAGATAAATATGACCTCACTGAATTGCGCACCATCCAGGACTGGATCATCCGGAGGCAATTGTTGGGCACTCCTGGTGTTGCCGATGTAAGTAGCTTTGGTGGCAAACTGAAACAATACGAAGTTGCCATCGATCCTGTAAAACTCAAAGGGGCAGGCGTGACATTTGACCAGGTCTACAATGCCATCCAGAACAACAACCAAAATTCAGGAGCTGCCTACATTGAAAAAGGACCTTCACTCTTGTTTGTTCGTTCAGAAGGCCTCGTCAAATCAATCGAGGAAATCCAAAATATCTATGTGGCAAAATCTGCCGTAGGTACACCCATTTACATCAGGGATATTGCAGAGGCAAGAATTGGAAGTCCTGTTCGGTATGGGGCCCTTACTTACATGGATGAGGGAGAAGTGTCAGGGGCCGTGGTGCTCATGTTGAAAGGGGAAAATGCGGCAAAAGTGATTGGTCATATTGAGGACCGCATGAAGCAAATTGAAAAGACCTTGCCCGAAGGTGTTGAAATCAATACTTTTCTGGATCGCACCAAAATGGTCAACCGTACCCTGGGAACAGTAAAAACCAATTTGCTGGAAGGGGCGATGATTGTTCTCCTGATCCTTGTTTTTTTCCTGGGAAACCTAAGGGCAGGGCTGGTTGTGGCTTCCGTGATTCCATTGGCCATGCTGTTTGCTGTAGGTATGATGAATCTTTTTGGTGTGACAGGAAACCTGATGAGTTTGGGAGCGCTCGATTTTGGATTGATTGTTGATGGTGCAGTGATTATTGTGGAGGCTGTACTCCACAGGCTGCACTCCAACAAGCACATGGGGTTGCAATTGCGCCAGGGCCAGATGGATCACACCGTTGAACAATCTGCAGGAAGAATGATGGGCGCCGCAGTATTTGGACAAATCATCATCCTGATCGTTTATATCCCGATCCTTAGCCTCACCGGCATTGAAGGCAAGATGTTCAAGCCCATGGCACAGACGGTTGCATTTGCACTGGTAGGGGCCTTTATCCTCTCCCTTACCTATGTGCCGATGATGACAAGTGTTGTGTTGAGCAAAAAACTCAACCATAAGGACAATATATCGGATCGAATGATGTTGAAGCTTCAGCATGGCTTTCAAAAGGCTTTGGCAAGATTGCTTCAGCATCCCAAGAAAGTGGTGGCTGCATCCGTTGCACTTTTGGTTCTATCATTTTACGTTGCTTCAACCTTGGGTGGTGAATTCATTCCTGAATTGGAAGAGGGTGATTTTGCGATTGATGCCAGGTTGATGACTGGGAGCTCATTGGGAGAAACGGTTGATGCAACCACCAAAGCTGTTCATGAATTGAAAAAGTTTCCTGAGGTACAAAAAGTAGTCACCCGGATAGGCGCCAGTGAAATCCCTACTGACCCCATGCCGATTGAAATGACAGATATCATCGTGAACCTGAAACCTAAAAACGAATGGACCAGTGCGGAAAGTTATGATGAACTGGCGAACAAGATGAGCGCTGCCATTGGGAAGGTACCCGGATTGACTGGTGGTTTTCAATACCCTGTGCAGATGCGTTTCAATGAATTGATTGCGGGTGCGAAACAGGACGTTGTTTGCAAGATATTTGGTGAAGACCTCGATACCCTTGCTTTTTATGCTGCTCAATACGAAGAGGTCATCCACAAGGTAGAAGGGGCGAAAGATGTGTTTGCTGAAAGGGTAACAGGCCTTCCTCAGATTGTTATCAAATACAAACCCAATGCCATTGCTGCTTATGGGTTGAGCATTGCGGACGTAAACAGGGTCCTGAGGGCTTCATTTGCCGGCGAATCTGCCGGTCAGGTCTATGAAAATGAAAGGCGCTTTGACCTTGTTTTGCGCTTGAAGGAAAACAGGCGAAATGATCTCACCGACATCAAAACCCTCATGATTACCAATCCCGATGGTATTTCGGTCCCTCTTGAACAGGTAGCGGAAATTGGCATTCAGGAAGGTCCCAACCAGGTGCAGCGGGAGGATGCCAAGCGAAGAATTACAGTGGCCTTCAATGTCAGGGACAGGGATGTTCAATCTGTTGTTGAGGAGGTTCAATCCAAGGCTGAGAAAACCATTGCATTGCCTGCTGGATATTATGTGAAATATGGTGGGCAATTTGAAAACCTCGTCGAGGCAAAAGATCGGTTGATGATAGCCGTACCTATTGCATTGTTGCTGATCCTGTTGATCCTGTATTTTTCTTTTGGATCGCTGCGCTATGGTTTACTGATCTATACTGCTATTCCGCTTTCTGCCATTGGAGGCATTTTATTGTTGTGGATGCGTGACATGCCATTCAGCATCTCCGCTGGTGTAGGTTTCATTGCCCTTTTTGGGGTTGCCGTTTTGAATGGTATTGTATTGATCAATGAATTCAACCGATTGAAGAATGAAACACAAATGAACATGAAGGATCTTGTTTTGAAGGGAACAGCTACCAGGCTAAGGCCTGTATTGATGACTGCTGCTGTTGCTTCGCTGGGATTTCTGCCCATGGCATTGAGCACAAGCTCTGGCGCTGAAGTGCAGCGTCCACTGGCGACTGTAGTGATTGGTGGATTGATTTCAGCCACCTTGCTTACATTATTTGTCTTGCCCGTTCTGTATGTATGGGTGGAAAAAAGAAAAGGTTCTATCAAGACTCCGGCACTTACCTTGCTGATGGGATTCTTTTCCCTTGCTGCAAGCAGCCAGACATTTGAGTCGCCATTGAGTGGACATGTTCCCAATACCAGGCCTGCAGCTTCATTGCCACTTGACTCCATCATCGCAATGGCAGACAGGAACGCACTATCCCTCAAAATGGCTCAAAAACAGGTTGAATACTATGCGGGGCTAAAGAAAAAATCAGCAGAAATACCCAAGACTTCATTTGGGGCTGAATATGGCAACATCAATAGCGCCTCCAAGGATACTAGGTTTTTTCTGAACCAGCAGTTTCAACTGCCCAAGGTTTATGCAAGACAAAAAGAAGCATACCAAAAGGCAGAAGGGCTGCAGGAAGCGAAGAAGTCTCTTGAGCAGGCGGAGCTTCATCATACCATCAGGCAACTCTGTTACCGGATCATGGATCTTGACAGAAGGGATGAGATTTTATACAGGTTCTTGAGGGTTTTTTCTGAGTGGCAGAAAAAAGCCGAGACACAGCAAAAAGCAGGTGACATCAATGGAGCAACCTTGAATGCCATTGCGTTGCAAACAAAGCAGTACCTCTTTCAGAAAAAACAATTGGAAGCAGACCGGTATTCATTGATACAGGAATTGAATGGGATGATCATGTCTGGCAATAGCTATACACCATCACTGGAGAATGCGGTTGATAAAAATATTCCCGCACTCATTGCATCATTGGAAAATCATCCTTCTATCCAAATGGCAGAAGCACAAATCAAGGAACAGGTTGCACAGACTGCCTTGGAGAAAAATAGGCTTGCTGCTGATTTCAACTTGGGGTACAGCAATCTTTCCATCATTGGTTGGCAAACCCCAGACGGCGTTGCGCAAAAATATTATGCTCCTTCCCATCGGTTTGGCATTGTTCAGGCAGGTGTTTCCATTCCTATTTTCAATGGTGCCGCCAAAGCAAAAATAAATGCTGCAAAAGTCAAGGAAGACATTGCTGCAATGCAAAAGCAACAACAACTGGAAATGCTTAACAGAAAAATGGTCGATGTGATTTCTCAGTTTGGAGCCGCCAAGGAAGCCTATGAATACTATGTTTCAGAGGGTTTAGCGCTTTCAAATGACAACTGGAGCCAGGCCAAGAAAAGACTGGAATTGGGTGATATATCATATGCCGAATTCAACATTTTACAATCACAGTATTTGCAAGTATTGATCGCCCACGCTGAGACCATCCATCAACTGCAGATGGCATCGGCAATGTTTCAATTTCTAACAGAAAAAAAATAATTCATGAGATATTCAATGTATCTATTCATTCTCGTTTGCTTCTTCATCCAAAGTTGTTCTGGAACCAAAACTGCACCTGTTGTTGAAGCAGCTGTGGAGGAAATGAACGAAATCAAGCTTACACAAGATCAGTTGAAAGTACTTGGTCTTCAATACGGCGATCCGGTTAAAACCAGCATGAGCAGCATCATTACGGTGCAAGGCAAAATTGACCTTCCCCCGCAAAATCTCATCTCTGTCAACTTTTCAATAGGAGGCTACCTGAAGCGTACAAAACTCATTCCTGGCATGCAGGTATCAAAAGGGGAGGTGATTGCCATCATGGAAGATCAGGCCATTGTGCAACTGCAGCAAGACTATCTTTCTGCTACCGCACGTCTTGAATTGGCAAGCCTTGAACTAGAAAGGCAAAAAGCACTTGCAGAGGCGCGTGCAGGCACTTCAAGGGCACTGCAACAGGCCCAGGCAGAGCAAAAACTGCAGGCAGTTGCAGTCAGGTCTTTACAGGAGAAACTGAAGTTGATCGGCATAGATGTAACCACACTGAATGAATCCAACATCTCAGGTCAGGTATCTGTTCGTTCAACCATCAACGGATATGTGTCTAAGGTCAATGTCAATACAGGGAAATTTGTGCAGCCTGCTGAAACCATGTTTGAGTTGATTGATCCTGAAGACATTCATGTGGCGCTGACCCTTTTTGAAAAGGATCTTCCTTATGTGCAGAAAGGAAACCAGGTCAGCATTCATTTCATGGATCAGCCAGAAAAAACCTATGCTGCCGAAGTCATCCTTGTTAACAAGGGCCTTGATGATGACAGAACTGCCACTGCACATTGTCATTTTAAAGTGCATCCCAAAAATCTATTGCCGGGCATGTTTGTGGAAGGTGAGTTGTCTGTAAACAACAAAATGGTGGATGTGGTTCCTGATGAGGCTTTAGTAAGATTGGGCAACAAGCAGTATATTTTTGTAAGGAAATCAGCGGACATGGTTGAAATGAAACCAGTCGTTACAGGACTTTCCAAAGATGGAAAGACAGCATTGATGAGTGGACATGAAGGACTTTCTGCCGGGTCTATTGTCTTGAACCAGGCCTATAAATTGATGGGAATTCTTAAAAACAGCGGAGAAGAATAGTCTAATCGCGGTAGTCTTCCCTTACTGGGCTGAACACATCAATCAATACACAATCTGTATGTGCGATGGCTGAGTGGGGTGTGTTAGAGGGAATGACCTTCACCACACCTGGCTCAAGCATAACCGTTTCATCTCCGATTTGCATTTCCATTTTCCCTTCGAGCATCAGGGTGATTTGTTCATGGGGATGATGGTGGGCTGGAAGTTTGCTGCCTGCCTGGATGGTCACCCTTCCCAAGGTTGTACTGTCGCCATGAACATACTGGCCGATAATGCCTTCTGTGAGCAATTTCTTTTTTATGTCGCTGATTTTTGGCATGCTGATGAATTTTTATTGTTCAAAATAGGCAACGCTTCCGCCTACCCAATCTTTGTCCTTGTTGTAGCGTACACCAATCATTTTCCCCTTGCTGAGCCTGGCCAAGTTGGTGGCCAGGATAGGTCTATCCTTTCCATCTTCCCAAATATACATCAGCCTGACTTCCGCCTTTGCAGGTTCGTTGGGCGTTTGGATGCAGGAAGCGTAGTTTACCTTTCGTTGGAAAATCCAGTTTTCAGGATCTTGGATGGCCACAATGTCTTCTTTTGTTACATCGATGATTACGCCTTGTCCGGCAAATGAGAACAAGGGCTTCAGGACATAATTTTGGAGATCCTCGGGCATGATTTCCAGCTCATTGAGGAAAAAAGTTTCTGGTATAAAAGGGTGGTGAAGAAAAGGCAGGGTGAATTTTGAAATCCTGTAAAACCAGTTGGGGTGGGGAACCCACTCCACATCAAGGTCTGCCCTGAGGTCTACAATCGGGCCCAGGGAATCCTTCACTGCATTCAATTCGTCAGCAATGATCCTGTTGTAGATTCTTTTGACCCTTGTTTTTACGCCATTGTTGTTGTAATAGAGCGACTTTCCTTCTTTCATCAATTCCGTGATGCAAACAGGTGCAATACCCAGGTAATCTTCTGTGCAATAAAAATCAATCCTTGTTTTTTGTTGATGGGGTTTTATTTCCAGCAGAATCACTTCTTCCTTTCTGTGTTCACCAAGGATTACCTGTTTGAGCAATGCTATATAACTTGATTTGTTCAATCCATTGAAATAATGGGAAAATCCATCAGGAATCTCGAAATGCCTTTCCAACACTTCCGGATAATAGGCCTGCATGCCAAAGAGGGTGGGGAAGCCCTGCATCTCTATGAGCGCTGGAAATAATCCACCTGTTTCATTTTCGCATATGCCAAAATCGAATGCGATAAAATGGGAAATCTTGTTCTGCCCTTGAACCATCTCTGCTTCAGGTATGGCCCTTTGGGTGAGTGCATTGAAGTCAGGATGAATAATAAAATCGATGATTGATTCACAGGTCTGGATCATT
>JBJOOI010000054.1:0-7641 GCA_046051375.1 Bacteroidota bacterium
CCCAAGTAAATTCAAGGACCCTGCCAGCGCCTGGATCAGCGACATTCAAATCCTGACGGCAAGAACGGAGAAAGGCTTGTTCCTGGCCACCCACGGAGGCCACAATGCAGAAAGCCATAACCACAACGATGTGGGTGATTTCATCATCTATGTGAAAGGTGAACCCATGATCATTGATGCAGGCCGTGGCAATTATACCGCCAGAACATTTTCAAGCCAGCGCTATAAACTCTGGTTCACCCAATCACAATACCACAACCTTCCTATTATCAATGGCGTTGGACAACAGGCTGGACGGGAGTTTGAAGCGAAATCTGTCAAGAGCCTGATTAACGAAAAGGAATCATCACTTACCATGGATATTGCAGCTGCCTATCCCGACAGTGCAGGCATTGAACGCTGGAACAGGACCGTGAGGCTCAACAGGGTAAAGGAAACAGTGGAAATCAATGATGATTACCAGTTCAATGCGAATCCCGTTTCATTGCAACAGGTTTTCATGACCGTCTGTGCTGTTGATACCCATCTTCCAGGAAAGGTTTTGTTCAGTGATGCCAAAGGAAACAGATTGGCATTGGATTATGACGCGAAAAAATGGTCAGTAACAACAGAAATACCTTCTTTTGAGGGGATGGAATATGAAAGTTTCGACAAGAAATGGGATGGGAAAAAGATTACAAGGGTCATTCTTACCAGAAATAACACAAAGTCCAAAGGGGATCACCGATTTTCATTTGAAGTGAATTAACTTTGCCGCCCCCGGCCTCGTAGTACAATGGATAGTATGAGAGTCTCCGAAGCTCCAGATCCCGGTTCGATTCCAGGCGAGGCCACACTCTTGCAAAAAAGACAATTCTCAAAAGGATTGTCTTTTTTGTTTGTGCAGCTTTTGCTTGGACTTGTTTCTAATTTTTGTCTGATGGTTTCTGGTACACCCGCACATAGTCAATCTCAAATCGGTTTGGAAATGGTGTTTCAGATGGATCACCTCCATTCATGCCACCCATGGCAAGGTTGAGCAGCATATAATGTGGCTGACGAAAGGGGTTAAACCCAGATCCATCGCGGTTGTACAAGGAGTCCACATCAACCCTGTTCAAGAGTTGATTGTCCATAAAAAGGGAAATTTCAGTTTCGGTCCAATCCATGCGCCATACATGAAACTTGCTGGCCCATTCTGCGCCACCCAGAGAATCGGTTGGGTGTTTTTTGCCGTACCATTTTGCACTGTATCCATTGCTGTTCAGGCAGGCGATATTGGCCAACAATGAACCACGATAATACTCCATGATGTCAATTTCCCCATTGGCAGGCCACCGTTTGGTGTCACCAAGCGTCCACCACGCGGGCCACATGCCCTTGCTGATATCAATGCGTCCACGCATTTCAAAACGACCATACTGCCAGGAAAACTTTTTCCTGGTATTCAAACTGGAAGAAGAGTACAAGATGTTCTTTCTGCTTTTTTTCCAATCGGTACTCCCCTCTTCATAAAACGGATTGGTCCTGTTTTCCCTTCTGGCTTCAATCACCAACATCCCATTTTCACAGATGGCATTATCCGTCTGGTACCATTGCAACTCATTGTTCCTCACAAAGCCTTTTTCATAAGACCATTTGCTGGTATCAGGAGCCCCATTGATGTTGAACTCGTCGGCCCAAACCAACTTGTACTCATTGTCCTTCGCATGAACAGGAACTCTATTCTTTTGTGCGAATGAAATTGAAAAAAAGAAAACAAGGACCAAAAGCAAATGCAAGCGTTGGAAACAAATCATCTGATGAATTGATTGTATGTAAGAATTGAAAAAAATCAAAAAACAATTGTGGTTAAAAAGTCTTCAAGGTATAATACACTGTTCCTATCAATTCCTTGACACATTTTTCAGTTGTCGCCAATGATCCGGGGTTGGGAATGAAGTCCATGGGGGTCATTGCATATTCACCCATTTTAAAATCTACAGGGTATGATTGAACTTCCAGCCCTTTATTGTCAAAAGTGATTTTTGCCCTGCGCATATGGTAGGCAGAGGTAACGAGGATGATCCGGTTTCCTTTGGATGCAAGGATTTTTTTCACCTCCCGTGATTCATCTTCTGTGTTTTCAACTTCGCCCGTAACCAGGATTTGTTGTGGATGAACACCCATTTCTATGGCGGTTTCCTGCAACAATTCAGATTCGGGGGGACCAATTTTCCAGGGAAGTTTTCCTTTGGTAAAAATGATGATGGGTGCTTTTTTCGCTTTGATCAACTCCATCCCTCCAAAAAAACGATCAGGATCATTCCATTCGCTGATGATGCCTTTTTCTGTTCGGATGGAATGTGTCATCCCACTCAGCACAACAATGGCATCTGCAGGAAGCATGTCTGCAGGGGTTTTCCTGCTGCCAACCGCTTCCAGCTGGGAGAATAAAAATGAAGAAACCACCGGCGTTGAAAGCGTCATTAAGACAATCAATGCTGTCCAGATGATGGCATACTTTCTTTTGACCAGCCCCACAATGATGCAGAAAAAGAACAGCGAATAGGGGGAAAATAAAGCCGGCAAAATCTTATGCAAATAAATCATATGCAATGGGGTTCCATCAAAAATAGAACAGATTCCCTACATTGCTCTTCTTCATTTTACACTACCGCAAACGATTGCGAAACAGGGTTTTTTTACCACAAATCATTATCTTGAGGACCAAATCAACAATTGCTTATGTGTAAAAAGTACTGCTACATTGTGGTGGCTGCCTTGTTCCTGTGCATCAACAGCTTCGCACAAACCAGAACCGTTTCGGGTAAAGTGGTTTCAGAAACCGGAGAGCCCCTGATCGGCGCCAGCGTAACCGTCAAGGGAACCACAGCATCAACCCTTACTGGAAAAAATGGCGAGTTCAGCATCAAGCCCGGCGCCAAAGCAACATCCATTTCAATTTCTTTTTCTGGAATGGAAACCGCAGAGGTCGGCATCGGTAAAAAAGACAACATCACTGTTATCATGAAAACCCAGGTAACCAACCTTAACGATGTCATCGTGGTGGGTTATGGAAGCATCAGAAAAGCAGATGCCACTGGTGCTGTGCAACGCATTTCCCGTGAAGACCTGATCAGGGAAAGTCCAACCAATATTCTTCAGGCCATCCAGGGGAAACTCGCTGGTGTCAATGTTACCCAAAATGATGGAGCTCCGGGTGCAGGTCTCAGCATCAGGGTAAGGGGATCCAACTCTTTCCTTGGAGGAACAGAGCCACTCTATGTAATTGATGGCGTACCTTTCAACAATACCAGCAGCGGTACAACGCCCGCCTCTATTGGTGGAGACGAAAAACAGACCCTGAATGTAATGGCCTTCATCAACCCCAATGATATTGAATCCATTGATGTATTGAAAGATGCCTCTGCCACTGCCATCTATGGATCCAGGGGCGCCAACGGTGTTGTTCTGATTACCACAAGAAAAGGAAGGGTTGGCAAGGATAAGGTTGAATTGCTCGCCAATGTGGGCATGTCTGAAATTACCAGAAAAATTGATGTGCTCACCCCTTATGAATACGCTGCATATCAAAACCTCTCCTTCCTCAATGCGAACAAGTATGATGGCACAAGCTATACCATGCCATATGCCAACCTTGACCCATTAAAGGATTTGACGACCAACTGGCAGGATGCCATTTTCAGGAATGGATTGCAACAACAATATACATTGAACGTTTCAGGCGGATCTGAAAACGGAAGCCATAGCCTCACAATGAATCACCTGAGCCAAAGCGGAATTGTTCAGAATTCCAATTTCAGGAAGATCGGACTGAGCTATAACCTCTACAGGAATATTGGCAAGAACATCAAAATTGGCAGCAGCAATACGGTTTCCACTTCCACCACCAATGGCGTGAAAACCGGTACTGACAAATCTGATGCCGCCAGTGCTGGCGTCATCCGCTCTGCCATCACCTTTCCTGCAACCATCGACTCTGTGGAGGAATATGATGGTTCAGGCGATGGTTTCTTCATTACCAATCCTGTCATCTACACAAATAATGTATTGAACAAAGTAACGGCCCTCAATATTTTCTCTTCCAATTACATTGAAGCGACTATTGGGAAATATTTTAAAATCAGGGGTAATCTCGGATTCAACCATGGATCCAATACCCGTGACCAATACTATCCCAGAACCGTATACGAA
Source organism: Bacteroidota bacterium (assembly GCA_046051375.1). Classification (GTDB taxonomy): domain Bacteria; phylum Bacteroidota; class Bacteroidia; order Chitinophagales; family Chitinophagaceae; genus Pollutibacter. The sequence continues at coordinate 4,177 of JBJOOI010000054.1, forward strand.
GGTTTCAGTATCAGGGGATGGGGATTGAAATCAGACAATCTCTGGAGCAGCATGGTATCCGAGGGGCTGCTGACCTATAACCGGAAAATCAACAAGCACAGCATTGTTGTTACCGGCGCATCTACTTTTGAAAGGAGCAATGGTCAGAACAAAAGGGTGGAAGCAAAAACCTTCCCCAATGACATCCTTCAAAACGAAAACATGGAATCGGCAGAACAAATCATGCCTGTTTCATCCAACCGTTTTCAATCAACCCTGATATCATTTCTGGGAAGGATGAATTATTCCTACAACGATAAATATGTTTTCTCCCTCTCATACCGCGAAGATGGATCAAGCAAATTTGGTAAAGACAACAAGTGGGCAGGATTTGCCTCTGCTGGTCTGGCATGGAAGGCCCACAAAGAAGACTTCATGAAGGACCTGGACAAGATCAGCAACCTTACGTTCCGCTTGAGTTTTGGACAAACCGGAAACCAGGGTATAGGATCTTATGCATCCCTTTCCAAACTGAATGTATACAACTACCCCTTCAATGGATCGCTGCAAACTGGTCTTGCAGATGATGTATTTTCAGGACCAGCCAACGCATCGCTCAAATGGGAAACCACCACCGCATACAATGGAGGACTTGACCTTGGCATCCTCAAAGACAGGTTGAACATTCATGTTGATGTCTACCTCAAGAGAACCAATGATTTGCTGCAATATGTAACCACTCCTTCTTCAACTGGATTTCAACGCCAATTGAAAAATTCAGGATCTGTACAAAACAAAGGACTGGAAGTCTCCATGGACTTCAATGTGATCAACAAGAAGAATTTCACATGGAAAACAGGAGGAAACATTGCATTCAACAGGAACAAAATCCTGAGCCTTGGAGATGGCATCAAAGAACAATATGCATCCAGGATTTCCACCAGGGATGCTCCATTTGTACAGCTTGCAGGCTACCCGATTGGTGCCCTGATTGGACATGTGGAAGACGGCTTTTTTGACAATGAGGCTGAAGTGAGAAGCTCCCCTGCCTTTGCCAACCAACCGCTAGCCATCATCCGAAGAATGATTGGAGAAATCAAATACCGCAACCTCGACAATGATGCATCGTCCATCTCCATCACAGACAGGATGATCATTGGAGATGTAAACCCTGATTATATTTTCGGGTTTACCAACAGCTTCCAATACAAGAAATTTGAACTCAATGTATTCATCAACGGTGTTCAAGGAAATGATATCGTGAACATGAATACCGCATTCAATGGCAATATTGGTACCTCAAAAAACATCAGCCAGGAAGTATTGAATGGTGCATGGCAAGAAGGGAAAAACAATACTGCGGCTACAGGGCCAAAGGCCATTCGCCAGTTCTGGAGAACCTTGTTGTTCAGCCAAAGGTTCATAGAAGATGGAAGCTTTGTGAGGATCAAAAATGTGACCCTGGGCTATACCCTTCCCTCCAATTTAATCAGGGGAGTGAGTGCCATCAGGATGGCATTGGGGGTAAACAACCTCTACACCTTCACAAAATATTCTGGATTTGATCCTGAGATCAACAGCTATGGAGACAACCCCGCATTGTTCGGTGTTGATCTTGGCGGTTATCCAAACGCCAGGACTTTCCAATTTTCAATTCGTGCCAATTTCTAATCACCCGTACAAATAAACAAAGTGAAAATGAAACATACTTTAGCAATCAAATGGATGACCGGAATTTTTCTTGTCATGCTTTCGCTTTCCTCCTGCAAAAAAGCACTGATGGAAAAGCCCTTTTCATTCTTGTCTCCGGAGAATTTCTACAAGAATGAAAACGATGCAAAAACAGCCATCAATGGTGTTTATAGCGCATTGTACACATATGATCTTTATTTACAACCTATCTGGAACCTGACCATGTTGGACGATGACCATGTTTCCGGCACCGATTGGTTCCTGGGAACATCCGGAGCAGGAAACCCTCAAGGATACTGGGGTGTAGACGGCCCATGGGTTGGGTTCTACACCATCATTTCAAGGGCAAATACCGTGCTTGAAAACATCGAACCCCTCAACCAGAACATTGATACAGATGTCAAAAACAGGATTCTTGGTGAAGCCTATTTTCTCAGGGGATGGTCTTATTTCCAGCTTGTACAACTCTATGGAGGTGTTCCTTTGAGGCTTTCCTCCCTGTCAAAAGAAAGCGATATCAACAAGCCGAGGTCTTCTGTTGTTGAGGTGTACAATACCATTTTCAGTGACCTGAAAAAAGCAGAAACCATGTTGTTTCCTGCAGGTCATCCAAAGGCAGGGGAAGCTGGAAGGGCCACCCGTGGTGTGGCCAAAGGATTCCTCGCCAAAGCCTATCTGACACTGGCATCCTGTGCTGTGAACAGCGGAAATGTTGTTGTTCGAGGAGGACAGGACAATGGGAATTACAGCTATGCCAAAACTGCTGTAAAAGGATATGAGGGCGTAGATGCGAAACAATATTTTGGATTGGCAAGAGACAAGGCCATGGAAGTCATTCAAAGCAAGGAATACAGCCTCTTCACCAGCTGGAAAACACTGTGGAGCAAGAGTGGAAGAAATAACACCGAACACATGTGGCAAATACAGTCCATGTCTGGCTCCAGTTTTGTCAACAACCTTCACAACTATTTTTCTGCACTGTCCACTTTTGGCAGGGGTGCCGTTTGGGCCACCAACAACCACTACAGTGATTATGAGGATGCAGACCTTCGTGCATTGGATGGTATCGCCCACAATTACACAACCAATACAGGAGTGAGGTATTTCTATCCTTCTTCACAGGCTGCATTGTACAGGGTAGTGAATGGACTCACATACAACAACAACGGAACAACTGACAACAGGGCATACGTCATCAAATATGCTGATGTTACAGAGCCAACACTGGCCAACAGCGATGCCTATTATCCCATCATGCGCTATGCTGAAATACTGTTGATTTATGCAGAAGCTGCCAATGAAGCCAATGGAAGTCCAACGACGGAAGCGTATGCACAACTCAATGCAGTAAGGAGTCGATCAAAAGCAACACTTGCTCCTGCAGCCATGAACCTTGAACAATTCAGGAGTTATGTGCTGGCAGAAAGGGCGAGGGAACTGCTATTTGAAGGCATTCGCCGCTTTGACCTGATGCGCTGGAATGTATATCTTCAGGTAATGAACAAGATTTCAGCTGGCCAGAACAATATATCCAAGGTAAGAAGCCAGCGGAATCTATTGTTGCCTATCCCCTTGGGAGAATTAAACTCCAATCAGTCCATCAAGGAAAACAATCCTGGTTGGTAATCATCCTTTCAATCATTCATTCAATCCATCACAATGATAAAGAACTTAAGAAAATACAGCCATTCGGTTTTGATGATCATGCTGATCACGATGATTTTCTCCTGTAAAAAAGAAGACAACACACACGCGGTACCACCGTTGATCACTGGGGTAACCGATTTAACCAAC
>JBJOOI010000055.1:0-7557 GCA_046051375.1 Bacteroidota bacterium
GTTGCAAGGGATGTAATCCCGGGTATGTACTTGATTGAGATAAGACAGGGCGATCAGTTGAAAACCCTGAAGGCAGTGAAGCTGTAGGGAAGCCTTTAATGATGTAATATAGTGGGGCATGGTTCAGTAAAATGGGCCATGCCCCATTTCTTATTGCGCCAAATGGCTGCAAACCAATGATATTGAATAATTTTATGTAATATTCAATTCAATTCATTTGAGGGAGTTGCTTCCATTTGTCGTCATTTTGTTTCTTTCTTTGACTGCTTCATCGCAGCCACTGAGCAACCTTCGTCAAAAAACAATCAGCACAGCTGGTCAGTCCATCCGGTTAGACAGTTTTAGTATCGTGCCCAATTCAGTCAAGATCAACAATGTTGAACCGTCCGATTATAGCATAGACCATCCGGCTGCCATGTTGTTTTGGATCAGGAAACCCAGTCAGCAAGAGGTTTCTATTGAATACAGGGTCTTTCCATTTTCCCTAACTGCTGCAACCAGGCGCATGTCCTTCGACAGTATTTTCTACAGGTTCAATATTCCGGGCAACCAACTCATAGGAAAAAAGGGATCAGACCGCCCGATAGACTTTGGAAAGATCAATTCGAATGGCAGCTTAGGAAGATCACTGTCTTTCGGAAACAGGCAGGATGCAGTGTTCAATTCAAGCCTCAACCTGCAATTGAATGGCTACATGGGCGACAGCATCCTGATCAATGCCGCCATTTCTGACAACAATATTCCCATTCAGCCAGATGGCAATACCCAGAACCTCAACGAGTTTGACCAGGTCTACATCAGGTTTTCAAAAGACAAATGGAAACTCGCAGTGGGAGACCTCGACATCAGGCAGGCTGATCTCTATTATTTGAATTTTTACAAAAGACTGCAAGGCCTTTCTTTTGAAACTGAGAACCGCATCAATGCAACAATGAACAACAGCCTCTTGGCCAGCGGAGCCATTGCCAAAGGCAAATTCACCCGAAACATCTTTCAAGGCATTGAAGGGAATCAAGGGCCTTATCGCCTGAAAGGCGCCAACCAGGAACAATTTTTCATCGTATTGGCCGGAACAGAAAGGGTTTTTATCGATGGACAGATGATGCAGAGGGGAGAAGACCAGGACTATACCATCAATTACAATACTGCTGAAATCACTTTCATGCAGAAACAAATGATTTCAAAAGACAAAAGGATTCAGGTTGAATTTGAATATGCCGATCGCAATTATCTGAACACGCAGCTCTTTTTCAACAACAAACTGCAGATCAATAAAAAGCTTCAGGTTTCAGTGGGATATTTTGGTAACGGTGATGCCCGAAATTCCCCCATCAACCAAACCCTTAACGCCAGTCAAAAGCAGTTCCTGTCTGATATTGGCGACAATACGCTCAATGCATTTTATCCCTCCGCTGTTGCAGACACATTTTCCACCAGCAATATCCTTTATCAAAAACGGGACTCCACCTATGCAGTTGGCAAGAAAGCCACCGTTTATGTTTACCAACCTGCCAAGAGGAGTGACCTCTATTCCCTGTCTTTCATTGATGTGGGTGCAGGCGCAGGAAATTATGTAATCGATCCCAATGCTGCGGCCAATGGGAAAGTATACAAATGGATTGCTCCCAATGCCCAAACGGGTGCCAAATCTGGCAACTATGAGCCAGTTGTATTATTGGTTGCTCCCAAAAGGCAAAGCCTTGTATCAGTAGCCACAACCTGGAACATGAACGATCAAACCCAGCTTGTGGCAGACATGGCAGTGAGTAAATTTGACCTGAACCGTTTTTCTTCAAAAGACAAAAGCAATGATGATGGGTATGCGGCCAGGCTGATCCTGAAAAATAAAAAAATCTTGCAGGAAAACAAGGGCCTGAGTTTGCAGTCAGACCTCAACCTTGAGTATGCATCCGAAACCTTCAGGCCTGTTGAAAGGCTGCGCAGTGTTGAGTTTACGCGAGACTGGGGACTTGACTTGCTTCCAGGTGCGGCAACAGAAAAAATCTTAAATGCTTCTTTCCTGCTTGAAAACAAACAATCCCATCAGCTGAAATATTTATTTGGTAATTATGCGCGCAATGCTGATTTCAATGCCAATCGACATCAACTTGAACACCAGCTTAACCAGCAGGGATGGATCATCAACAACCAGCTTGCCATCACCAATTTCAAGGATGGTATCAAAAACGGACAATTTTTCCGACCAACATTATCACTGGCAAAAAGGATTTCCAGCATGAGTGGCAGAGAAATTGGAATGGGATATGCTGCAGAGAACACCGTTTCGCGATTCAATAACAATGATTCCATTACTCCGGGAAGCTTTGCTTTTTCTACTTTTCAGCTCTACACCCAATCTGATCCAACCCAATTGAACAAATGGGGGATTAAATATTTCACCCGGTCTGACGACCTGCCTGATGGCAAACAAATGCTTAAGCAAGACCATAGCAATAACCTGAATATTAACGGCGAATGGATGTCAAATGAACACCATCAGGTGCGCTTCAATGCTACCTACCGAAAATTGAATGTTGCCAACAACATTGGCAGCACAATGTCAGATGAAAGCATGCTCGGCAGGTTGGAGTATTTTACAGACCTGTGGAAAGGTGCCATTGCCGGCAATACTTTATATGAATTGGGAGGCGGACAGGAGCCACGCAGGGATTTTACCTATATCGAAGTGCCAGTTGGACAGGGAGAATATACCTGGATTGATTTTAATAACGATGGCATTCAGCAACTGAACGAATTCGAAGTGGCCAAATTCCGTGATCAGGCCAAGTTCCTCAGGATTTTTACACCTACCAATGAGTTCATCCGTTCAAATAACCTGCAATTCAATTATAACCTGGTCTTTAATCCTTCCATCGCCCTGGATGGAGATGGGAATTCAATGATGAAAGCCTTACTGAAACGGCTTTACATCCAATCCTCCCTGCAAGTTTCCCAGAAACAGCTTGCTTCTGGAGAGCGTATCCTGAATCCTTTCAAAGGCATGATTCAGGATACCAGTCTCATCACCTTTGACCAAATCCAAAGCCATTCTGTTTCCTTCAATAAATTCAGCCAGGTCTGGGGAATGGACCTCAATTTTCTCCAATCCAGCAACCGCGCTTTTTTGTCTTATGGCTTTGAAACCCGACGGTTGCGCGATCTTTCCCTGAAAATCAGGAGCAATTGGTTTAAAATGTTCACCCTTGACCTGTTGGGAAGATTGAACAGGAATATCCTAGAAACCCCCAATTTTGGAAACCGTAATTTCAACATCCTTTCCCAGGCCATTGAACCGCGTCTAACCTTTACACAGGGAACTACGCTGCGGTTACAAACTTCCTATAAACGAGACAAGAAACAAAATGCCGGGCCAGAAAATGCGTTGATCAATTCCCTGAACCTGGAAGGCAAATACAACCTTGTCTCCAATACGTCCATCACTTCCAGGATTACCTTCAGCAACATACAATTCAATGGCATTGCCTCTTCCAGCCTTGGTTATGTGATGCTCGATGGCCTGCAGCCGGGTAAGAATTTCTTGTGGACCATGGATCTTACCAAACGAATCAGCTCCTTTATTGAAATGTCTGTGCAGTACGAGGGGAGAAGATCAGGTAGCTCAGGATTGGTCAACATCGGCCGTGCACAAATCAGGGCCATCCTATAAAAAAGCCGCATGCAGGATTTGCACACGGCTTTTTTAATGATCTTAATGGTTGGTTTTACTTCAACACGGCAACACCTTCTCCAATTTTGAAACCATTCTGGTAAACAACGATAGAATAATTTCCTTTGGAATACTTGTCTGCCTGGCGAAGGTCGAAACTCACAAATTTGGCTTCGCTTTGTTTGTATTCTACATCAAGTTTGGTGGTGAAATCCAGCTGACCATCCTGCCTGGTATTGATGGTTCCTGAAGCCAATGATTCTTCCTTGATTACTTTGCCTGAAGGATCTTTTGTAATGATGAACAGCTGCTTTGTACCTGATGTGGCAATCCTGTTCTCATCAAGATTAAATGAAATCCGGAACTTGTCTGCTCTTTTGGCAGAAGTTGTGCTTTTTTCCTTTCCTGAATTCCTTTCATTGATGGCCACAATATTGAAATTTGAAGCATGCAGGGTAGAACCAACATCCACCTTGTTTTCAGCTTCTTTCTTGGCTGATTCAGTGTTGGCAAGGTTGTTGCTCAGGTTCTTGTTTTCGTTGGTAAGATTGTTTTTGTCTGCAGTTAGCTGAATGTTTTCACCCTGTAAACGCTCAATCTCTTTTACATAATCATCAATCCTGCCATTGAGCTCGCTGACAAGCCTCCTGGCTGCTGCTAGATCAGCAGAAGTTGCATTTTGCTTGCCTACAAGAGATTTGAATTTTGATTTGAGGATGCCCAATTCATTGTCTCGGGTTTTTACAAGACTATCCAGTCCATTGTTCGTGGCAGTCATCTCGTCCAGCCTAACGATGGCATCGTCAAACTCTTTCTGAACATTGTTCCTGGCCGAATCCAGGGTTGCATATTGGGCATCTTTTTCATTGATGACTGCAGTGGCCTGGCTTTTAGCGTACATGAAATAAATCCATGAACCGACAAGGGCAATGGCCAGTAAAATGATGATGGTATTTTTGTTGTCTTTTTTGGGAGCTGAAGAATAGTTTCCAGCATCGGGGTAATTTGTACTCATGATTCAATGATTAATGGTGAAAGTTCGTTGCTTATTGATAATTTCGTGTTCCATACAAAGGAAAAGAATTTCTTTTCTTTTCATGGTTTTAACCCTGTTAAAATAATCAATAAGCATATTTTTTTCATGCATTTTAAGCATGATCTATCAAATAACAGCATTTGAATGAGTACAGACCAGATCATATCAGATTGGAAGCGTGGTGCTTTTCATCCTGTTTATTGGTTGGATGGGGATGAGTCTTACCATATCGACAAACTCACTGCATTTGCTGAGCACCATATCCTCCCTGCAAACGAGGCAGAGTTCAACCTTTCTATTTTTTACGGAAAGGATTCAAAAGTGGAAGATATCATCAATGCATGCAGGCGTTACCCCATGTTTGCAGAAAAACAGGTTGTGATCCTGAAAGAAGCCCAACACCTCAGAGAAATTGACCGGCTTGAAACTTATCTGGATAATCCCCTGAAGTCCACCATTTTTATCGTAGCCCACAAAGATAAAAAGCTGGATGGCAGGGGCAAGCTAGCCAAAAGCCTGAAGAGCAAGGCCGTTGTCATCACCACCAAAAAAATGTACGACAATGAGTTGCCCGAATGGGCGGCAAACATGGTGCGTGAAAAGGGACTTGAGATTCAACCCAAGGCCCTTTACATGTTGGTAGACCATATAGGGAACGACCTCCAGCGGATGGAGAATGAAATTGAAAAGCTGACGGTCAACCTCAAAGGCAAAAAGCAAATTGCCGAAGATGATATTGAACAATATGTGGGCATCAGCAAGGAATTCAATGTTTTCGAACTCCAGACAGCACTGGGCAACAGAGACCTTCCCAACACATTAAAAATCCTGAATTATTTTGCAGCAAATCCCAAGGCAGGCCCCATACAACTGATCCTGCCAACCTTGTATGCATTTTTCAGTAAACTCTATATTGCAGCAGCCAGTGGCTCAAAAGATGAATATGCAATTGCTGCAGCCCTGGGCATCAAGGCATTTTTTGCAAAGCAATACACACAGGCCATGCAGCGCTATAGTTTCAACGACATTGAGAAAGCATTGATCCTCTTGAATCATTACAACCTAAAAAGCCTGGGGATGGGTCAGGTAGATACTGAGGATTCATCCTTGATGAAGGAACTGGCGGCAAAAATCATCCTTCAATCTTAAGCCTGTTCAAGAGCGCTGTGATATCTTGTTTGTCTTGTTCCAATTGTGATTTCAATGCTTCAAGACCGGCAAACTTTTTTTCCTTTCTAGTGTAGGCAATCAGTGAAACCTTCAATGTCTGGTGGTAGATGTCTTCATCAAAATTAAAGATATGTACCTCAATTCTTCTTTCCCTGCCATTGACAGTTGGCCTGTAACCAATGTTCATCATGCCAAGTTCCTGCCGTATCAATCCGTTTTCATTGAGTTCCACCTTAACAGCATACACCCCTGATGCAGGAATGAGTTTATCGCTATCGTTCAGTGCTAAATTGGCTGTAGGGAAACCAAGTGTTCGGCCAAGCTTATCACCCTCTATCACTTCGCCCTGCAGGCGATAAGGATAGGATAGCAGGCTGTTCGCAGTTGCCAAATCTCCATCCAGCAAGGCATGCCGGATATGGGTGGAACTGACCCTTGAGGCATCCAGCATCTTTTCAGGAATCTCACAAACCTTGTATCCATTTACTTCACCTTCATTTTTTAGGAGTTCGTAATCTCCCGTTCTACCTTGTCCGAAACGATGATCGTAACCAATCACAATAACCTTGGGGTGAAATAAATCTACCAGGAATTTTTTGATATAATCGTCTGCAGACAATGCGGAAAAGGCAGGGTCGAAGGCAACAATGACCAAATGGTCAATACCAATGACATTGAAACGGTCGATGCGTTCTTCAAGGCTGGTCAGCAATGCAGGAGCATCAGCATTGTTCAAGATTCTCCTTGGATGAGGATGAAAAGTAATCACTACCGTTTCCCCATTGATGGCTTCTGCTTCAGACCTCAGCTTGTCAAGAATGGCTGTATGCCCTGAATGCACTCCGTCAAAAGTACCTATCGTCAACACAGCATTGCGAAAAAGCGGAAGATTGTCTATTTGAAAATGAACTTGCATAAGAAAAGCAAAAATAATTCAATTGCAAGAATACTGCTCTTCTTGTTGAAATGATTTAATTATTGTCAATTCAGCGTTCTCAACTAAATTTGCGCATACCGCTGAATCCATGAGTTTATACCAGAAAAGAGGTGTTTCCGCCCAAAAGGAAGAAGTGCATGCTGCCATCCAGGATTTGGATCAGGGTCTGTACGCCAATGCTTTTTGTAAAATTTATCCTGATTATCTGACCGGAGATGCTGATCATGTCAACATCATGCATGCTGATGGGGCTGGAACAAAAAGTATCCTTGCTTATCTGTACTGGAAGGAAACCGGTGACATATCCGTTTGGCGTGGCATTGCCCAGGATGCAGTGGTGATGAACCTGGACGACCTGCTTTGCATTGGGGTATACGATAATATCATTTTTAATTCAACCATCGACAGGAACAAGCACCTGATCACTGGCGAAGTGCTCAAAGAAATCATTGATGGCACCAGCGCACTCTTTGCTGATCTTGAAAAGATGGGTGTTAAAATTCATTACCTCGGTGGTGAAACGGCCGATGTGGGTGATGTGGTTCGCACGGTAGCCGTCAATGGCACCATGACTGCAAGATGGCCTAAGAACAAGCTGGTGACCAATGATAAAATTGCCGTTGGTGATGTGATTGTAGGTCTCTCCAGTGCTGGCAAGGCAATCTATGAGACCGAATACAACAGTGGGATTGGCAGTAATGGACTTACCAGTGCAAGGCATGACATGTTTGCCAAGATGTATGCCGA
>JBJOOI010000056.1:0-7827 GCA_046051375.1 Bacteroidota bacterium
TATTTGGTAAATGGTTCGGGGATGCTGATGGTATAAAACCAAGCCTGATCTCCTGGGATGATTTTTTTTACTGTGGCATTGGCATCAACATGACCCAACACATAATGTCCGCCCAGATAACCTGTCGGCTGCATGGGCAACTCAATATTCACTTTTGTACCTGGGGCATAGTACCCAATGATTGTTTTGTCGATGCTCTCCGGAGATACATAAAACCATAAAACAGTTCCTTCAACTTTAAAAACAGACAAACAGGCGCCGTCGATGGCAACACTGTCGCCCAGTTGGACCTTGGGCGCAATCAAGGGTGCTGCAACCTGCAAAATCCATCCATTCTCTTCCTTATTGATTGCCTCGATAAAAGCTCCAGCCACGATTCCGGTAAACATATGGGAAGGGCAAAGATAATCCTAAATGACAGCAGAAAGCTATTTACACAGGGCATTTTTATTGGCAAAACAGGCCGATCCTAAAGCCATCAGGCCCAATCCGTTTGTGGGAGCCGTTGTCGTTTCGGAAAATGGTGAAATCCTGGGAGAAGGTTTTCATCAGAAAGCGGGAGAAGCGCATGCAGAAGTCATGGCGATAAAAAATGCCATTGAACAGGGGGCAAATTTGAGTGCCTGCAGTTTGTATGTTACCCTTGAACCTTGTTCCCATACCGGAAAAACCCCACCCTGCACCGATTTGATCATCCAACACAGGATTCCCAAAGTGGTCATAGGGTCGCTGGACCCCAATCCCCTGGTCTCAGGGGTGAGCATTTTAGAGGAACATGGTATCGAGGTTGAGGTATTGATTATTCCAGAAATTGTGACCCTCAACGATACCTTCAACATCAACCAAATCCTGAAAAGACCAAAGTATATCCTCAAATCAGCCATCACCTTGAATGGAAAGATTGCAGACAGTAAGGGCAACAGCAAATGGATCTCCAACGAAAAAAGCCGTGAGCATGTTCATGAAAAACTGAGGTCAACAGCAGATGCAATCCTAACAACCTCAAAAACCATCATACAAGACAATGCCACAATGAACATCCGGATAAAGGATCAAATGGAGGAAGAACTAAACCTGATTGTATTTGACCCAAATCTTGAGCTGCTGAAAAAAGAAAACCACCATCTTTCCTGCTTTTACAAAAGAAATAAATCTGCTATTTACCTTGTTACAGACAAGGCTGGAATAGAGCCAGCATTACCCAATGTTGAGATCATCCTTATCCCGATGCAAGATGAATTGTTTGACATTTCAGTACTCCACAAGGAACTGCTTGCAAGAAATATTTGTCAGGTATTGATTGAAGCTGGTGGCTCTATGAATGCCTCAATGGTGCAAGCAAAGGCGGTGGATGAAATCCATACTTTTGTATGCCCGCGCATACTCATGGACAATGCTGCCATGAATCAATTCAACAGCAACCAAATCCAAACAATGGACAATGCATTGCAACTTCAATTGCTGGATGCCATGACCATAGGAGAAGACATCTTGTTAAGGCACAAGGTCATTCACTAAATCTTCATTGTAAAACACGCCCCTGTTCTGGTGTTGCATGAGTGCATCTTGAATGAGCAATATTCCAACATCAAGCAATACACCAGATGCGAAGTCAAACGGATTGAATGCAACAGCAACTGCATTTGATTTGATGGCTTGAAGTGCAGACAATGCCTGTTTTAACCCTTTTGTATTTTTGATGATTCCTGCATGTTCACTCATCAATTCTTGAATTTTATTCCGATCGATACCATAACATGCTGTCTTGAACTTTACTGGAACTGCTGGCCTGGTTTCAGAAAGAGCCAGGAGCTTCTCTGTTGAAAATTTTGCAAAAGCAATGGCTTCAAGCAAGGAATTTGATGCAAGGCGGTTGGCTCCATGCAATCCGGTTGAGGCAACCTCTCCTATCGCAAACAAACCTGAGACAATTGTTTCACCAAAGGCATCCACCTTGATACCGCCGCAAGAATAATGCTGTATGGGAACCACCGGAATCATTTCTTTTGTGATATCGATATTCAGCAAGGCTTTGCATTGCTCTTTAATCGCCGGAAAATGCTGATCAATAAATGCTGGAGAAAGATGAGTGGCATCCAACAATACAAATGCATCTCCATGATTCCGCATCTCAGCAAGGATAGCCCTTGAAACGATATCCCTTGGTGCCAGGTCAAGCCTTTCATCATATCGATGCATGAACGCCTCACCTTGTTGATTGCGCAATACAGCACCAGCACCCCTGACCGCTTCAGATACCAGGAAGGAATTATTTCCATCATGAAACAACCCCGTTGGGTGAAACTGAATGTAGGAAAGGTTTTCAATGGTTGCTCCCAATTTTTTTGCGATGAATAAACCATCGCCGGTAGCAACGTGTTGGTTGGTAGTTTTGCTGTACAAGATCCCAGCGCCACCAGTTGCCAACACCAGTTTTGATGTGGTGATTTCAAAAAATAACTTTCTTGATTCATCAAATAAATGCAAGTGAAACTGACCATTGATATCCTTGATCACATCAACCAATAAAGTGTTGGCGAGGACTTTAGCATTGGGCGAATCAGCTACGTGCTGCATGAGTGCAGACTGAATGGCATGTCCTGTCTGATCTTCAGCATGCCATATGCGGGCCTCACTGTGCCCACCCTCTTTGACCAGATCATAATCATTGGATGCATTCCTATCAAAACCAGTACCCCATCTGATCAGGTCATTTAACAAACCAGGCGCTGCCTCAACCACTTTCTTCACAATCTGCCTATCATTCAATTGTGCACCGGCAACCATTGTATCTTCAATGTGCTTTTCAAAATCATCGCCAATGGCATGGACTGCTGCAATCCCACCTTGCGCCCAGGCTGTGTTGGTAGTTTGCAATGTTGATTTTGCGATAAGGCAGATCGAAATTTTCCCATTGCTGAAAACTTCCGATTCAGACAGATAAAGATAGGTTGACAAGCCGGCAATACCAGACCCTACAATCACAATATCATGATGTGGATAGATCATCTTAAATAGAAAGCATGTTGTTCAATGCCCTTAATGCTCCTGCCTGTGTTTTTTCGTTGACATTGATTTCAGGTAGTTCGTAATACAATGTATTGTACAGCTTTTCCAAGGTATTCATCTTCATGTAAGGACATTCAGAACAAGCACAGGAATTCGACTCCAATGCTGGTGCAGGAATGATCAACTTTTCAGGAACGGCTTTTCGCATTTGATACAAAATGCCAGCTTCCGTAGCAACAATAAACTTGGATATGGTAGAGGTTTTTACATGCTCCAAAAGGGCTTTGGTAGAACCAACAAAACTGGCCTTTTCAAGCAATGCCGGAAGGCATTCTGGATGGGCAATCAATGAAGCATCAGGATGCTTCTCGATCAACACATTAAGCTTGTCCAATGAAATATTCTCATGCACAATACAGGCGCCGTCCCAAAGGATCAATTCACGGCCAGTAACCTGTTGCACATACATTCCCAAATTTTTGTCCGGTGCAAAAATGATGCGTTTGTCTTTTGGGATGGCATTGACCACTTCAATGGCATTTGAAGAGGTACAGATATAATCGCTCTGGGCCTTGATTTCAGAACTGCAGTTGATATAACTCACAACGATGGCATCCGGATATTGGGCTTTGAATGCGATGAATGCCTCTTCCGGTGCTGAGTCTGCCAAGGAACAACCTGCGTTCAGGTCTGGCAGCAGGACTTTGGCCCTGGGATTGAGAATTTTGGCTGTTTCGGCCATGAAATGAACGCCACAAAAAACAATGATATCAGCGGATTGTTTTTTGGAAGCCTGCGCAAGCGCCAGACTATCGCCAACAAAATCTGCAATGGATTGAATGTCTTCACTTACATAGTAATGTGCAAGAATAACTGCATTTTTTTCATCCTTCATCTTGAGGATTGCTTCTTTCAAATCTATCCCATCAGGAACAGACCTGCTCAAATATCCCACTCGTGCTATCTCGTTTTCAAACAACATCTTACTTTATTTTTAATGAAATATCAACAGACTCAACATGATGTGTCAAATCACCCATAGAAATAAAATCAATACCCGTCTGGGCATATTCCAGGATATTGGATGCATTGATCCCTCCTGAAGCCTCAATTTTTTTATTTGTATCATTGAGGATCAACAACTGATGGATCTGATCAGGCTTGAAATTGTCTATCAGAATCCTGTCAATCTCATTGAAATCTTTTGCAATGATGAACTCTTCTTCATTCTTTACCTCAACAACCAATGGCACTTGAATATTGTTCACTTGTCGGTAGCGCAAACAAGATTGAATTGCATTTTTGATGCCCACTGTTGCCTGTATATGGTTGTCCTTGATCAGCATCTGGTCATACAATCCAAACCGATGATTCACACCCCCGCCAATACGGACCGCCCATTTTTCGCATACCCTGAAATTAGGAGTTGTTTTACGGGTGTCTAATAGCTGAACCCCATATTGGGATACAAGATCAACCAGCCTTCGGGTCTTGGTGGCAATCCCACTCATGCGCTGCATACAATTGAGCATCAGGCGCTCAATTGTTAATATGGAATGTATGGAGCCTGTGATTTCACCGATACAAGCAACAGATTGTAAACTATCACCATCCTTTGCGCTGAAGTCAAACACGAGGGATGGATCAACCCTGGCACAAATCTTTTCGGCTAATTCAATTCCCGCTACAGTACAATCTTCTTTGATAAGACATAGCGCTTTGCCCGTTTGCCCTTTTGCAATTGTGGCCAAACTGGTCAGGTCTCCTTCTCCCAGATCTTCCGAAACGGCAGCATCGATGAACTGGTCTATGGCAAGGCCAAACCAGGTTTCCTTTAGTTCATTCATACACCAACAGTTTCACAAAGATATATATTCAAAACATAGAAGAAAAATGAAGCGATTTTAGGTTACAAATTTTGAATCCAGTTAAAATGTGTTTGAATGATTTTTTTCTTGTGTTGTTCAAGATATTCCTTAAAAGCAATAGCAACAGGGGAAAGCCTTTTTTTACGGTGCCACACCAGGTTCCATGAAGTCTTGATTGGCAATCCATTGATTGGAATAATCCTCAACTGTTTTTGCTCCAATTCATTTTTTAAACCAATAACCGGCATGATAGAAAAACCAATGCCTGCAATAACCGCTTGTTTTACCGCTTCATTGGAGGTAAGCTGAATTTTCTTTTTGGGGCTAATTCGATTCCGCTCAATAAATTTCTCCATGGCCATTCTGGTGGCAGATCCTTCTTCTCGATAAATCAAGGGAAGTTTTTCAAGCGAATGTTTTGTAATTGCTTCAACTGGTTGCGATTGATTGCATCCCCCCACGAGGTAAAGTGAGTTAGTCATCAGTTCAATTTTGTGTAAGGCAAGACTCTTGGGCAGGGTTGAAACCAAAGAAAAATCTGATTGGTTTTGCTCTATCAAATCAAGCACCGTTGATTTGTTGGATACATCCAAACGCAGGTCAACACTTTGATTCTCCCTTAAAAAATCTGTAAGGAAATAAGGAATTACATATTTGCCAGTTGACACAGATGACATTCTTAATGTACCAGTTAAGGCTCCATTATACTTGGTCAACCGATTATCGATGAGACTGACTTCATTCATGATGTTTTGTGCTGACTCAGCGATATCCTTGCCAAATTCTGTTATGAAGACTTTTTTATTGATGATTTCTACAAGCGAAACATTGAACTGGCTTTGAAAATTTTTAAGCTGGATAGAGACAGCTGGTTGAGTGAGATGCATGGCCTCAGCTGTCTTTGTGATGCTTTTTGTTTGAACAATTTTAAGAAAAATCGCGAGTTGGTTCAACGAATAATTCATAACTATTATTTATGTAATGATCCACGAATATAAATATTAATATTATAAAAAAAACATTGAAATTTGAATTCAAGAAAAATTTATATGAAATCCATACGCCACAGAAAGACATTTCAGACAATCTGTTTAATGCTATTTCTTGGTTCAGCATCCTCTGCCTGGTTCCTTAAAGATGATGGTGATAGGTACCTGGCCACGGCATCAGCAATTGTATTTTCATTGTTCTTGTTCAAAAATTTGAAATCATCCACCAGTGTTTGAAGGGAGAAAAATACTCATTGCATCAAAACACAAAAAAGAAGATGTACTGGCTCCCTTGTTGACAAAATCACTTGGAGTTATTCCAGTTACATGTGATTTCCTTGATACTGACCAATTGGGAACATTTACAGGTGAAATTGAAAGGGCTGATGACCCTTTAACTACAGCTAGAAAAAAATGTGAACTGGGCATGGAACTGTCGGGAACAGATTTGGCTGTGGCCAGTGAAGGTTCCTTTGGGACACATCCCATCATCCCTTTTGTGGCTGCTGGTGATGAGATGATTATTCTTTTAGACAAAAAGCACAAAATAGAAATTACAGCAAGAGAGATCACCACAAAAACAAATTTCAGTGGCGCGGCAGTGGATAATGAAACAGCATTGAGATCATTTGCAGAAAAGGCACTATTCCCCTCGCATGGACTGATTCTGAGCGATGCTCAAAAAAATAAACAGCACATCACCAAAGGAATAAGCACGTGGAATGAACTGATGGAATGCTTTCAGAACATGATGAGTCAACAGATGAAAGTCTATGTTGAAACCGATATGAGAGCCATGTTTAATCCAACGCGCATGGAAGCTATTGGAAAGGGATGTGAAAAACTGATAGAAAAAATTAAATCAGCATGCCCCAATTGCCAATGCCCCGGTTTCTCGGTCAGTGCTGCACAAGAAGGCCTGCCCTGCTCACTTTGCGGCAGAGAAACCAGGTCTACACTGTTGCATCTTTATGTTTGCCAAAACTGCAAGCATAAAGAAACCAAAAGATATCCCTTCAATAAACAGGAAGAGGATCCAATGTATTGTGACTACTGTAATCCATAATAATGAGCCATACTATCATAAAAAACGCCAGAATCATCAATGAAAACAAGGATTTTCATTGTGATGTTTATATCCGAAATGAAAGGATAGAAAGAGTTGATACATACATTGGACTTCCCGGGAATTTGCTGGTCAAAGAAATAGACGCCAGGAACATGATTTTGATGCCGGGAGTTATTGATGCCCATGTGCACTTCAGAGACCCCGGGCTCACTTACAAAGGGGATATAGAATCAGAATCAAAAGCAGGTATTGCGGGTGGAGTTACTTCATTCATGGATATGCCCAATACCATACCCAATGTAATTACGCAGGAGATTCTGGAAGAAAAATATGCAAGGGCCGCGCAAAAATCTTTTGGCAATTTCTCTTTCTTCATGGGATTGAACCAGGATAATCTTGAAGAGGCCCTTAGAATAAGTACTGAAGATGTATGTGGCCTCACAGATGATGGTCTGTACTTTAATAATAGCAATGCGCTTCTTTGCAATTCACCAGAATACCTTGAAAAACTCTTTTCCAGGAGCGAGCATTTGGTAGCACTCCACTCAGAGGATGAAAGCATCATCAATGCAAATTTTCTAAAAAGCAAACAACAATGGAATACTGAAATACCCCCAAGTGACCACAGTGTAATCAGAAGTGATTTTGCCTGTTTATCCTCAACCAAAAAACTGGTAGAACTGACCCAAAAATACAACAACCGATTGCATCTCTTGCACATCTCCACTGGAGCTGAAGCCTTGCTATTTGACCATGAAACGCCTACCCATAAAAAACGGATTACATCTGAAGTATGTGTTCATCATTTATGTTTCACTACGGAAGACTACAGTCAACTTGGAAACAAGATCAAGTGGAATCCCTCAATAAAATCAAAGGAGAATCCTGTGGT
>JBJOOI010000057.1:0-7543 GCA_046051375.1 Bacteroidota bacterium
CTACCTTACCGACAGGACTAACCTCGAAAACATCAAAACTGCTATTGCCAATACTGGATATGATGCTGAAGAAGTCAAGGCAGCAGCAGATGCTTATGATAAGCTCCCAAAATGTTGCAAAAAACCTGCAAAATAGTTTGTTAAGTATTGAGCTTCAATATTTTCCATGCATCAACGCAATGGTTGATGCAGTTGATTGCAGTGTTGTTTTTTTTGACCATGATCAGCCATTTAAACGATCGAGTTTCAGAAACCGGATGATTCTTCCTGGTGGAAATGGACTCGTTTCCCTTACCATACCTGTTGTAGGAGGAAGAGCAGTCAAATTGCCATATAAAGCGGTTGAGATAGATTATGGCAGCACATGGCAACGCAATCACTTTCGCAGTTTGGATACAGTTTATGGAAATTCACCCTTTTATTTCCAATACAGGCCATCGCTCTTGGAAATTTTTGATCAAAAGCCACAATTCCTTGTTAATTGGAATGAAATCTGTTTTGATTGGATTGTCAAAAAAATGAAAATCAACCTGCAGGTCCGCAAACAGTCAAACCAATTTGCCGATAACCATGAAATCAGGAAAAGGAACGATTTTTATTTGCCGTCTAACCATGATAAGAAAGAAAATCAACCCATCTTCAAATATCCTCAGTTGTTTGAAGACAGAATAGGTTTTAAGCCCAATGTATCCATTTTGGACCTCTTGTTTAACCTTGGCCCTGGTGCACTGAGGAATTTCACCAGCCACACTAAACCTCTCTGAGAATCAATGGTCTAAGAGTTTGTACTTATTCATATTTTCATTAATTTTCCATACTGCCAAATAATGTTCATGAGAAGAATACTTATCCTTGTTGCTTTAGCCTTTTTTGGAAAAATATCTCTCGCACAGGATTTTTCCAATAAGGGTACAGAGTTTTGGGTAGGTTATGGGAGCCATGTCGCGATGTACAATTCCACCAATGGAACAGTTGACCCAGCGGGCGGTGCACAGGATATGGTTTTGTATTTTACTTCGGATCGAAATGCAAATGTTACAGTAAGCATTCCCGCATTGGGGTGGACCAACACCTATACCGTAGTTGCAAATGCAGTAACTACATCAGCACGTTTACCCAAGACAGGAGCACAAGATTCCAGAATTACCAATGAGGGCAAAAGTGTTAAAGGAATCCACATAACTTCCGATGTTCCCATTATTGCATATGCGCACATTTATAATGCTTCAGTATCCGGTGCCACTTTGTTGTTTCCTGTAAACACTTTGGCCCGTGAATATTATTCAGTCAATTACAAGCAAGTATCCAATCAAAATTATTCTTACTGTTTTTCATATGTTATCGCGACAGAAGATGATACCAATATTGAAATCATTCCCAGTGCAAGAACAATTTTAAATAATGCTGGTGATACCATCAGGGTTAATCTTAATAAAGGGGAAGTATATAATATCCTTGGAAGACTGAATACTGCAACCAATCCATTTTTAGGTGAGGACCTCACAGGAACAAAAATCAGGTCTGTTGCAACACCTACAAGTCCTTGCAAACGAATTGCTGTTTTTTCAGGATCAGGAAAGTTGAGTATTTCCTGTAACAATGGATCTGGAAGTGCTGATAACTATATGCAACAAGCTTTTCCTGCAAATGCCTGGGGTAAAAAATACCTTACCGTTCCAACTTTGAGAATGCCGAACAATTTTTACAGAATTGCCATAAGCAAACCCGGAACAGTAGTAAAAAGAAATGGAGTTGTTTTAACAGGACTTCAAAATGGCTTTTTCTACGAATACCAAAGTACAACACCTGATTTGATTGAATCAAACGAACCGATCATGGTTGCCCAGTACATAACAACTGCCAACAGTTGTGGCAATACACAGATTGGAGGAAATGGCGATCCAGAGATGATTTATTTGAGTCCAATCGAACAAACCATTGATAAGGTGACTGTGAACTCAACACCCAATGCTGGAATCAATCAGCATTATATCAATATCGCCATCCATAAGAATGGGTTAAGCTCTCTGAAAGTTGATGGGGCAGCTCCTGTTGTAGCATCAATTGTACACCCCCAAGAATCAAATTATTCTTATTTCCAGTTGCAGGTTGGAGTAGGATCTCATACCATACAGGCTGATTCTGGTTTCAATGCGATTGCCTATGGTTATGGAAGTGCCGAAACCTATGGTTATAATGCCGGGGCCAATGTGAAAGATCTTTACCAGACATTAACCACCAACAACAAATATGCCACTGTAAAACTGCCCGCTACATGCAGGGGCACACCTTTCAATATTTCAATCACCTTGCCTTATGAGCCGCTTTCGCTTGAATGGAAAGTGCCCAACTACCCGGCAATTCCCAAGGAAAATGCTCCAAAATATGATTCAACATATTTGGTAAGCGGAAAGAGGATCTATCGCTACACATTGAAAGGGACCTATGTTTACAATACAATCAATACATACAATATTCAGGTAATTGCCAACAATCCAACCACCGATGGATGTTCAGGCGAACAACAAATTGATTTTGATTTGCAGGTTTTTGAACCGCCCAAAGGAGGATTTAGGTTCAACACAACGAATTGTGTCACAGATTCAATTGCATTTATTGATACAACATCCTCTACGAGTAGACCCGTCATTGGTTATTATTGGGACTTGGGAGATGGTAATTTCAGTTCTTTAAAAAATCTGAATTACAAGTACAAGAATCCCGGAAAATACACTGTCAAATATTTTGCCTATACTGATGTAGGATGCTTAACTGATACGATAATAAAAGATGTATTTGTTGACAGTGTTCCTGTTGCTAATTTTTCAATCTTGGGTTCAACCTGCCAAAACAAAGACATAACTTTTGTTGATGCTTCTCGTGTAGGAGCGGGGGCAACCATCAAAGAATGGGCATGGTTAACAAACAATGCTTTTATCAATACAACCAATGCAAACGTTGTTGAGAAGTTTACTGCACTGCAACAATATACCATTCAGTTGAGGGTCAGAACCCAAAATGGTTGTTTAAGTCCTGTGAAGTCCCTGACATTCAACAATAACCCTAACCCAATGGTGGATTTCAGTTTACCGAAAATTTGTTTGCCAGATGGAATGGGAACATTTAATGACTTAAGCACCATTTCAGATGGCAGTCAGGCCTCCTTTAAAAGGAATTGGTTTTTCGGTGATCCTAATGCCTCACCAACCAATCCTGATACTGCTGTAAATCGTATTTCTCCTTCACATAAATATTCAGCTGTAGGTCCGTACACAGTTAGATTAATCATTACGAGCAATAATGGTTGCACTGATACCTCTAATAAGCAATTGACCCAGGTTTTTGCACAACCCAAAGCAGATTTCACAGTAACTCCTGAAGTTTGTTTAAGGGAAAATACAAAAATGACTGACCAGACCAATCCACAGGGAAGAACAATGGCCAAATGGAATTGGGCACTTTCCAATGGATTGAAAGATACCCTATCTAATCCAACATTTACCCTAACAGCTGCAGGTACATATACCGCAAAGTTGGTTGGATTTACTGCCGATGGTTGTATCAGTGATACTGCTACAAAATCCTTTGTTGTTCATCCATTGCCCATTGCAGATTTTAAAGTCATAGCTCCAGCTTGCGAAACAGAAACTGTTTCATTTGAGCAGTTGTCAACGGCAAATGTTGGAACCTTGACTAGGTGGAACTGGCGTTTGGGCAATGCCTCTACGACCCAGGATTTTACCAATGCCAGTTTGGTAACAAAAACTTTTCCTGTCTGGGGTGATCAGGTGATCAAGTTGATGGTAGAGAACAGCAAGGGTTGTAAAAGTGATACCATCACCAAATCGATTAGAATCCATCCTAAACCTTTTGTGAACAATAGTATACCAGAAGTATGCCTGAGTGATGCTTTTGCTGAGTTCACAGACAGCAGCAAAATTGCAGATAACAGTATAGGATTTGCACATCTGTGGAGATTTGGAGATGCCAATGCCACTCCTTCAAATCCTGATAGCTCAAACCTGAAAGATCCCAGGCACAAATACACAGCTGCTGGTACTTATACCATATCTCACAGGGTTACCAGTCTTGCTGGTTGTGTTTCTACGAAATCAACGTCATTTATTGTGAGTGGCGCTGTTCCAAAATCCAACTTTATCGTATTATTGCCTGATTCCCTTTGCAGCAATGATACCGTCAGGATAAAAAATTTATCAACTGTAGACTTTGGATTTATTGGAAAACTTGAAATCTATTGGGATTATGACAACAATCCAACATTGAGGGATGTTGACCAAAATCCTGATTCAGCGAAGATTTACAAACATGTTTATCCCAGGTTCTCAAACCAGCCATTAAAACCTGTACGAATATTGGTTCGAGCATTTTCCGGAGGAAGCTGTTCTGACGACGAGAACAGTCAGGTAAATTTATTAGGAAGCCCTGCCGTACAATTTGATTCAATCCCAGGCATTTGCCTTAATGCAACGCCAAGGCAAATCACTCAAACCAAATATACAGATGTAACCGGTATTCCATCTGGGGATTCAGTATTTACCGGAAAAGGTGTGAATGTGAAAGGACTATACACTCCTTTAAATGCTGGCGCCGGTACTTATGTTTTGCAATATACTTTTACTGCTTCCAATGGTTGCAAGGATACAGCCAGCAAAAGCATTATTGTTTGGCCAGTACCAACTGCAGATTTTGTTTTCAGCACCCTGAATTGTGAAAAAAATCCAATTACTTTCACCAGTAGATCGGTTGCAAATGCTGGTACTCTTGTGAAATGGAACTGGAATTTTGGAGATGGTTCACCCATTCAATCTACTGGGAATGCAAATCCTGTGAATTATATTTATTCCTTATTCAAATCCTATAATGTCAGCCTTGATGTTTTAACCAGTAACGGATGTACAAGTGCACCGAAGATAATTCCTGTTACTGTTTATCCGCTTCCGATCATGAATTTTGATCTTCCCAAAGTTTGTCTGCCAGAAGGGAAGGCCTTGTTTACCAATAATACCACTATTCCAGATGGCTCTGGCGCGCTTCTCACTTATTTATGGAATTTTGGCGACCCCAACAATACCAATCCGGCTGTTACCAAAAATGGTACACACAATTATCTTTCTTTGGGCAGTTACAATGTAAAATTGGTTGCAACAAGCAATAACAATTGCAAGGATTCTCTTACACGTCAACTTGATGACGTATTTCCCCAACCCAAAGCCATCTTTACAAGCCTTGATTCGGTTTGCCTTGGAAAAGACATACAGTTCACAGATAAAAGCAATGGCTTCGTAAGGCCTATCACAGCATGGAACTGGGATTTTGGAAATGGAAATGTCGACAAGACAAAAAACCCACTTTATTTGTACCGTGCGACAGGAACCTTTGATGTCAGCCTTTTTGTGGTAAGTGCTGAAGGTTGTGTTTCTGATACCACCATCAAGTCTATTACAATCCATCCTTATCCTAAAATATCGGCAGGCCCTGACATGTATGTTTTAGATGACGGTCAAAAAACAATTGCTGCCACAGCAACAGGAAATGCCCTTACGTATAATTGGTCACCAGCCACTTACCTCAATTTTACCAATATTCTTCAGCCATTGGTTGTAAAGCCTCAGGATGATATTGTGTATACCCTCAGTGTTACAGGTAGGGGGAATTGTACAAGTACAGATGATATTGCCATAACTGTGCTTAAACTTCCGAAGCCTCCCAACACATTTACTCCCAATGGTGATGGAATAAATGATCTTTGGGACATCAAACACCTGGATCAATATCCTGGTTGTATCTTAGAGGTATATTCTCCTCAGGGCCAACTTGTGTTCAGGTCAGAAGGATACACAAAACCTTGGGATGGAACATACAAAGGAAATCCATTGCCAACAGGTACCTATTATTTTGTAATTGATCCAAAATCTGGTAGGAGCAAAGTGGCTGGATATGTAACCATTTTTAAATAGGAATGATGAGAAGATTGTTAATGTTGATTGTCTGTTTTGTCTTTTTGAATGCATCCAGTGCCCAACAAAGGCCGCATTATACCCAATACATCATGAACAATTATATTGTCAATCCTGCCATTGGTGGAATTGAGAATTATGTTGATGTGAAACTCAGTGCCAGGAATCAATGGGTTGGTATTGAAGGAGCGCCCAAAACTTTTTATGCAACCATTCATGGGGCGATTGGCAAATCAGATTACAGAGAATCAGTCACCTCTTTTGACATGAAGGGGCAAAATCCCAGAGGTAAAGAGTATTGGGCAAATTATACTTCTGCCCCGCCTCATCATGGGTTAGGGTTTACTGCAGTCAATTATTCTACAGGTTATATCAACCGTATGACCACCTACGCAACCTATTCCTATCATGTTGGACTTACTGGTTCAACCAGCCTTTCTGCTGGTTTTGGTGCAGGATTTTCATCCATCAATGTCAACAAAAGCAAAATTACATTGGCAACAGCTTTTGACCCGGCAATTGGTAACACAGTCAATGATATCAGCAAAATCAAGCCAGAATTGAATGCTGGTTTATGGTTGTATTCGTCCAATTATTTTGCAGGCCTTTCTGCGCAACAAATTATTCCAGTGCGTTTTAATTTGGTAGATAGCGCAGCATACAGATCTACACTTATTCCTCATGTATTTGCCACTGCCGGTTACCGTTTTTTCCTCAACCAGGATATAACTGCATTGCCTTCTGTAATGCTAAGGTATATTGCCTCTACACCCCTGGCAGTTGATGTGAATCTCAAAACACAGTACCGGGACCTCATGTGGATTGGTGCCAATTATAGAATGGGGGATGGATTCGCTGGCATGGTTGGACTCAATGTTGCCCATACCTTCAATATCAGCTATGCCTATGATCTGAACCGGGGAAAATATCTTTTGAGCACCATGAACCGTGGTACTCATGAAATTGTACTCGGTTTTACACTGAACAATTCATATGGAGATCTTTGTCCAAGGAATATTTGGTAATCGCTCAAAACTGCTTAATTTTATAAAAATTCATACAATGGTTAATAGGTCTATTGCTTTTTCATTAATGATGGTGGTTTGTTTGACCATTTCTTGTTCCAAAAAACCCACCACAACACCAACACCTCCCACACCACCTCCACCACCAGTGGTAGTGGAAGATAACATCCTGTTTTCACTGGATCCCGATCCTGGAACTACAACAGCAACAGCATTGTCTGGAACCTACTCCTTTAAAGTAATTTTAAGTTCTAAAATGCCCTCTACAGGTATTAGCATTGACATTACAACAAAAACTGATCCAGCAGGAACATTGCTTGAAAGCAAGAACATAAAATCTACAGTTGCTTCCAATGACATTTCAACAGGTACATTGGCTTCAGGAACGCTCTATAGTGTTACTGTAACAGTAACTAGTCAAAAGACTGCAAGCAATACACTTACAAGAACATTTAAGGTTGCGAGGAAATAATTTATTTCAATTTTCTCATAATACCGTCATAAAAAAATCCCCATCATTTGATGGGGATTTTTTTATGA
>JBJOOI010000058.1:0-11653 GCA_046051375.1 Bacteroidota bacterium
GTTTTTTATCAGCTTATCTGATAAAAATTACGCTCAGTCAATTACAATAGACACCTTACCAGTAACTACTGATCCTGCATTAATCCTAAGCGGTGTACCATGGACAGTTCCAGCAAAAGTGGCTTCGATAAAAATCCAGGCCTGGGGTGGCGGTGGTGCCGGCGGTGGTGGTGCAACAAAAAATGGTGAAAATGCAGGTGGCGGAGGTGGAGCAGGCGCATATTTGGAATTTACAAAAACTTCAGGCCTATCAGGAACCTGGTACTATGTTGTTGGTCTGGGTGCCGACGGTGTAACAAATCAAGGAAAACCTGGCGAAGCCAGTTGGATCAATTTCATTGAAACGCTACATCCTATAGCCGGTCCAAATGGATTGCAGGCAGGCAGAGGCGATGGCGGCGATAAACCCAATAAAAAGCCAGTACTTGGTGGCTTAGGCGGAAATGCAGCAGACCCAGCGAACAGTTTTTTCCCAACTGCTGGCGGTACCGGTGGAAATATAATTGATGGTCAAAATGGTTCAGGGAGCACAGCGTCAGCCAGTGGTAAAGGGGGAAATGCTGCAAATGGTGGAATAGGGGGTGCTTCAGTTGCTGTGCCAGGAGCAGCTGGAAATAATGGATCATATCCTGGCGGCGGTGGAAGTGGAGTAGGACCATTTCTAAATAATGGCATAGCTCAAAATGGTGGTAACGGGGGAAACGGAAAAATTATTTTAACAATCACCCATATTGATGCTCCAACAGCATCCAATCAAACGCTGTGTATAGGGTCTAAGGTTTCAGATTTGGTTACATCCAATACATTGTCAGGTGCTACGATAAAATGGTATGATCTGGCATCAGGCGGAACTGCATTGGCGCCTGCAACAACATTATCTAACAAAACATATTATGCCACACAGACATACAATGATGTTGAATCCGACAGAACAGCTGTGTTGGTTACAGTTAATTCAACCCCTGGTAGTATTTCAGGTGCAGCTGTTGTATGTGCAGGAACTAACAGTACTTTACTGACACTCAGTGGGAATATTGGAAATAATATTCAGTGGCAATATTCTAGCGATGGCATTAATTACACCAATATTGCCAACGCAACTCGACAATCACATACTTTCATAAACTTGACATCCACAACTCATTACAGGGCTGTAGTAACGAGTGGGACATGTGCAACTACAACCACTGCTGCTGCAACGATTCATGTTAAACAACCCGGATCCTGGATTGGTGCAGTTAACGCTGACTGGAACAATGCTGGCAACTGGTGTGGCACTATACCAACCGCTTCAACTGACGTTACGATTACGAGTGAGCCATCAAATCAGCCATTGATCGGTACTTCCAATGCCAATGTAGGAAGTCTGACAATTGCAACTGGTGCTTCTCTTGCCATTACTTCCAACATGAGTTTAAATGTATGGGGTGATTGGACAAACAATGGAGGTTTTACTGCAACCAGCGGAACAATCCATTTTAAAAAAGCCGGTGACCAAGCAATCGGTGGTGCAAATATTTCTACTTTCAACAATGTTTCTATTGAAGGTGGTGGTTCAAAGGTGATTTCAAAAGATATTGAGATCAATGGTGCAGTAGCATTCACAAATGGATACATTACCACAGCAAATGCTTCAAAATTGATTTTCAAAGCAGGTTCTAGTGTAGCAACCGGTGTTGCCAATGATGCATCCTTTGCCAAGGTTCAGGTTGTCAAATATGGTACAACTGATTTTGAATTCCCTGTTGGAGGGTTGATCGACGCAGTCAATAAGTATCGTCCTATAGCAATTTCAAATTTGCAAAGTACCGCTGCCACAGATAATTTCTCAGCTGAGCATGTCGCAAGCAACCCTTTGACAAGTTTCTCATATTTTGTAAGAGGGAATTCAGCTGTTCTCTTCAGAAGTGAATTAGCGAAAACGCTGTCAGAAATATCAAAAATAGAATACTGGAATCTTTCCAGGTCAAATTCAATTTCTTCTGCCAACGTAACAATGGATTTTAGCCAATATCCAACTTCAATTGCTAATGCACAATTTTTAAGAATTGCTCATTTCGATGCAACTCCAGCAAATATGTTTTGGGAAAATGCACCCAATGCAGCCGGAAGCAGTTCTTTTGATTTTGCAACCAAGAAATTGACAGTATCAAATGTGAATAGTTTCAGTCCTTTCACTATTGGATCTATTACTACCGCGGCTCTCCCTGTCACCCTCAGTTCATTTACAGCAAAGCCTACACCAGGCAACAAGGTTTCTCTCGGTTGGGTGACTTCATCTGAGGTGTTGAACAAAGGCTTCAGGATTGAGCGTCAGGCAGTATCAACAAATGGTAAATTTGAACAAATAGGTTTTGTGGCATCAAAAGCAAAAGATGGCAATAGTCAGAACACCCTTGCCTACAGCTTCATCGATGTTGCTCCAAAAGTTGGTGCAGCCTCTTTCTACCGCCTGGTTCAGGAAGACCATGATCGGAAACTGACCTACTCGGAGGTGCGTGTGGTGAAGTTGAACGGCCAAAGCATTTCAATGGTGTTCCCTAACCCAAGCAATGGTCCGGTAACCATCAGCAGGACAGCTGACGGAAAGAAAATGAATGTTCAGGTGATTGACCAGTCTGGTAAAATCATCAACCATTTCGATAACATCACCAGTGACAACCTAAGATTAAATATTCCTCAATCTGGTGTTTACACCATCAAAATTTCATACCCTGAAACGGGTGAACAATCCACCCAATGGATTGTGGTCCAAAAATAAGAGGCCGGTGGTTTTTACCCCCAGCCAGCCAATAGAGTCATAAACAATTCTAGTGGATGAAAGCTCTCGCCTAACGGCGGGGGCTTTTACGGTTTTGCTAAAAAACTTTAATTAAAACTTGCATTTCGAAAAAAACACCATTAGATTTGTACCTATATATGCTATTTTATACTTAATCTGCTTAAGTATTAATACGTACCCAAATCCACCTATCTTCTTGAATGGCCGTACCCATACCATGAAAAAATGAGCTAAAGGCTTAAAAGGATACCTATGTGTTATCCCCAGCCAATCAACCTCTTTTTTCCTGTGATGATCAAATCCACCTCCTACCGAAACCATCACTTTCATCACATTCAAGAATTAAAAATTTATGAAAACGCTTATTAAAAAAGCAGTAAAGATTTTATTCGTTCTGTTGATTTTTATCAGTTTATCTGATAGAAATTATGCTCAAAGAACCCAGGTAATTGATTTTCCAACAACTGATCCTAATAATCTGGACTTGATGCTGCTTGGAACACCTTGGAAGGTGCCAGAAAAAGTCGTATCAGTAAAAATCCAAGCCTGGGGCAGCGGTGGAGCTGGTGGTGGTGGCACAAATGCAAATGGAAGAGGCGGCGGTGGCGGCGGAGGCGGAGCATATGTTGAATTTGTACAAACAGCCAAGCTAACAGGAACTTGGTGGTTTTTGTGCGGTCCAGGACCTAAAGGCATAAATGGTAGATTAAAACATGGCGAAGGTAGTTGGGTTAATTTTCATGGTCAAGCTCATCCTAGTGATATATTAAACAATGGAGTGGAAGCACACAGTGGCGATGGTGGAGACAAAGCCGATGGTAAAATAGTGGTACCCGGTGGACAGGGAGGTTTAGAAGAGGCCACTTTTTTCCCCAATTGGGGCGGTTATGGAGGATTGGTAATACCCGGTACAGATGGTGATGAAAGCTCTGCAACATCGAGCGGTAAAGGTGGAAATAGCTTAGCTGGTGGAGCAGGAGGAGCTGCAGTTCCAAGTACGGGAGGAAGAGGTCGAAATGGAACATATCCTGGAGGTGGCGGTAGTGGAGCGTTTGTAAATGGAAATACAATCCATGTAGGTGGTGATGGTGCAGATGGAAAACTTGTTTTCACCATCACCTTCATTGATCCTCCTACTGCATCCAGTCAAACGCTTTGTTTTGGTTCCACAATTTCAAATTTGGTTACATCCAATACATTTCCTGGTGCAACCATAAAATGGTATGAACAGGCAGCTGGAGGAACTCCATTGGCTCCCACAACAGTATTGTCGAACAAAACATATTATGTTTCACAGACATGGAGAGCTGAAAATGGCGACGCAGATGTTGAGTCAGACAGAACAGCTGTGGCGGTTACAATTACTCCTACCCCAGGTACTATTTCAGGTTCAGCTGTTGTATGTACAGGAGCGAGCAGTACTACGTTAACACTTAATGGAAATATTGGAACTGTTCAATGGCAGTTTTCTACTGACGGCACTAATTTCAGCAATATTGCCAACGCAACCCGACAATCATATACTTTCACTAACTTGACAACTACCACTCATTACAGGGCTGTAGTAACCGGTGGTGCATGTGGAACTGCAACCACTGCTCCTGCATCCATTATAGTTAAACAACCCGGATCTTGGATTGGAGCCGTTAACAATGACTGGAACAATGCTGGAAATTGGTGTGGATCAATGCCAACCGCTTCAACGAATGTTACCATTTCAAGTGAACCATCGAATCAGCCTATTATTGAAAATGCAGATGTATCAGTAAGAACTTTGACAATTGCACCCGGTGCTCATCTTACTATCAATTCCAATAAAAATTTAAGTGTATTTGGAAACTGGAACAATAACGGAACATTTACTGCAAATGCAGGGACTGTCACATTCAAAGGTATAACACAGGTAATTGGTGGCACAAACGGTACTACTTTCAACGACATTTCAATTGAAGGTGGTGGCTCAAAAATATTGTCAAGAAATATTGAAATTAAGGGGTCTGTATCATTCAATAGTGGTTACATTGTTTCAACCAACAGTTCAACCCTGACTTTCAGAGCTGGTTCAAGAATAGCAAAAGCAGCCAGTGATGCATCTTTTGCCAAGGTTCTGGTAATCAAATATGGTACAACTGATTTTGAATTCCCTGTTGGAAGTACAATCAATGGAGTAAATAGATTTCGTCCTATAGAGGTCTCAGATTTAAAAAATACTGCCATCACAGATTATTTCAAGGCGCAACATTTTGCAGAAAACCCGTTGGAAGCTTTTCAATTATTTGGGTCAACAATCTTTAAGGATGAATCAACACAGACGCTGTCAAGTATATCAAATTTAGAGTTCTGGAATCTTTCCAGATCAAATCCAACCTCTATTGCCGACGTTACAATGGATTATAGCATATATCCAAACTCAGCCGAAAAAGCACAATCCGTAAGATTGGCGCATTACGATGAAAATGAATTTGTTTGGGAAAATGCACCAACTGATTTCGGTGACAAGTCTGTAGATGTTGTAAGGAAGAAATTGAAAGTAACAAAGGTGAAAAATTTCAGTCCTTTCACTACAGCTGAAATTCAACTTGCCGCCCTACCTGTCACCCTCAGTTCCTTCACAGCGAAGCCAACACCAGACAACAAGGTTTCTCTCAGTTGGGTAACTTCTTCAGAGATTGTGAACAAAGGCTTCAGGATTGAGCGTCAGGCAGGAAATGAGAATGGCAAGTTTGAGCAAATTGGATTCGTTGCTTCAAAAGCCAAGAACGGCAACAGCCAAAACACCCTTGCCTACAACTTCATCGATGTCGCTCCCAAATTTGGTGCAGCCTCTTTCTACCGCCTGGTTCAGGAAGACCTTGACCGCAAACTGACTTACTCTGAAGTGCGTGTGGTAAAACTGAATGGACAAAGCGTATCAATGGTGTTCCCTAACCCAAGCAATGGTCCGGTAACCATCAGCAGGACTGCAGACGGAAAGAAAATGAATGTTCAGGTAATCGATCAGTCTGGCAAAATCATCAGCCAGGCCAACAACATCACTGATGCCAACTACAGACTGAATATTCCACAATCTGGTGTCTACACCATCAAGATGATATACCCTGAAACTGGCGAACAATCCACCCAAAGGATCGTCGTCCAAAAATAAGAGGCCAGGGGTTTTTACCCCCAGCCAGCCAATAGAGTCATAAAAATTCTAATGGATGAAAAGCTCTCGCCTCACGGCGGGGGCTTTTTACAGTTTTATTAAAAAAACTTATATCAAAACTTGCATTTCGAAAATAACACTATTAGATTTGTATCTATCTATACTATTTTATACTTAATCTGCTTAAGTATTAATACGTACTCAAATCCACCTATCTTCTTGAATGGCCGTACCCATACCATGAAAAAATGAGCTAGAGGCTTAAAAGGATATCTATATGTTATTCCCAGCCAGTCAACCTCTTTTTTCCTGTGATGATCAAATTCACCCCTTACCGAAATGATTTCTTTCATCAAATTCAAGAATTAAAAATTATGAAAACGCTTATCAAAAAAGCAGGAAAATTTTTGTTCATCATGTTGATTTTCATCAGCGTTTATGAAACAACTTACGCTCAGAGAACCGAGGTAATTGAATTGCCGCGAACATCCACATCATGGGCAATACCACAAGGTAAAATTGCATCGATAAAAATCCAAGCCTGGGGTGCTGGCGGAGCTGGTGGGGGAACTGATAAAGTAAATGGCGGCGGCGGCGCAGGCGGCGGTAGCGGGGCTTATGTGGAATTTACAAAAACTTCTGACTTGTCAGGAACCTGGTTTTATGTTATTGGTACAGGTGGAGTAGGGGTGTTTGGTGATGGACCAGCTGGCAGCAATACTTGGATTAATTTCAGTGCCAATGCAGCGCCTAATAACACAACAGGATTGCAAGCAACTGGTGGCACTGGTGGAGAGAGAGTTCGGAATAAGGATGTTCAAGGTGGAACTGGTGGTACTGGTAGTTTTGGCCCAGTTTCTGGCGGCCCTGTACCAACTGTTACTGATGGTGAAAATGGTTCAGATGGGGGAACATTATTAGGCGGTAAAGGGGGAGACGCCCCAAATGGTGGAACAGGGGGAGCTGAGCGTATTTTGGTAGGAAATGGTAATGCCGGATCAATGCCAGGAGGTGGCGGTAGTGGAGCATTTTTAAACAATGCCACAGGTCGCCTTGGTGGTAATGGTGGAAACGGGAAAATCGTTTTAACAATCACCTACATTGATGCTCCAACAGCATCTAATCAAAACTTGTGTATTGGTTCCAAGATTTCAGATTTGGTTATATCCAATATAGTCTCTGGTTCAACTGTTAAATGGTTTGATCAGTCAGCAGGTGGAACTGAATTGGTAACCACAACTACTTTATCGAACAATACTACTTATTATGTTTCTCAGACTACCAATGGGTTTGAATCCGACAGAACAGCGGTGTTGGTAACGTTGAGTCCAACCAGTGTTGAAGGTAGTATTTCAGGTGGAGGAGCTATAGTTTGTGCTGGAACAAATAGTACATTACTGACACTTGGTGGAAATACTGGAACCATTCAGTGGCAATCTTCTGCCGATGGTATCAATTACAACAATATTGCAAGCGCAACTGCTCAAACATTTACTGCATCAAACCTGACATCGGCAACATATTACAAAGCCGTAGTAACAAGTGGAGCATGTCCATCTTTGACCACTGCTGCTGTAAATGTTCTTGTAAAGCAACCCGGATCTTGGATGGGGAGATGCTACAACCGATGTTACAATTTCGAACGAGTTTTCTTTTCAGCCACTCATTGGTATAGCTGATGCAACAGTAAGAAGTTTGACAATTTCAACTGGTGCTTCTGTTACAATTACTGCCAATAGGACTATAGATGTATGGGGCGATTGGACAAACAATGGGACATTTACTGCAACTGGCGGATCGGTCAATTTCAAAAAAGCAGGTGATCAAGCGATCGGTGGTGCCAATGGTTCTACTTTCAATAATATTTCATTTGAAGGTGGTGGCTCAAAAGTTATATCTAAGGATGTTCAAATCAATGGAGTAGCAACTTTTACGAGTGGTTACATTACTTCAACAAACAATTCAAAGCTTATTTTCCATACTGGAGCGAGTGTAGCAACAGGAGTTGCCAATGATTTATCTTTTGCTAAGGTTGAAGTAATCAAATACGGTAATGCTGATTTTGAATTCCCTATTGGTGGTTTGATCAACGCTGTAAATAAGTATCGACCTATAAAAATTTCAAACTTGCAAAATACCTCCTCCACAGATTATTTCAAGGCTTTACATAATGCAGAAAACCCGTTGAATGCTTTGAATTATTTGATAAATCGGAATGGTGCTATGGAAGTCTTTAAAAATGAATTGGCCCAAACGCTTTCAACAATATCAAATGTAGAATATTGGAATCTTTCCAGGTCAAATTTAACCTCTGTTGCCAACGTTACAATGGATTTCAGCTTATTCCCAACTACAATTGCTAATGCAAATTTTTTAAGAATGGCGCATTACGATGTAAATGCTTCTGCTTGGGAAAATGCACCCCATGCATCCGGTAGTAGGTCTTATGATTTTGCAACCAAGAAATTGACAGTTACAAATGTAAATAATTTCAGTCCTTTCACTATTGGGTCTATTACTGCAGCTGCCCTCCCCGTCACCCTCAGCTCCTTCACCGCCAAACCAACCCCAGACAACAAGGTTTCTATTGGTTGGGTTACTTCATCAGAGGTCTCAAACAAGGGCTTCAGGATTGAGCGTCAGGCAGGAAATGAAAATGGCAAGTTTGAGCAAATCGGATTCGTTGCTTCAAAATCAAAAGACGGCAACAGCCAGAACAGCCTTGCGTACAACTTCATCGATGCGGCTCCTAAGCTTGGTGCAGCCTCTTTCTACCGCCTGGTTCAGGAAGACCTTGATGGCAAATTAACTTACACAGAAGTGCGTATGGTAAAACTGAATGGCCAAACTGTATCAATGGTGTTTCCTAACCCGAGCAATGGTCCGGTAAACATCAGCAGGACAGCAGACGGAAAGAAAATGAATATTCAGGTGATTGATCAGGCTGGTAAAATCATCAGCCAGGCCAACAACATCACCGATGCCAACTATAGGCTGAATATTCCACAATCTGGTGTCTACACAATCAAGATTTCCTACCCTGAAACGGGCGAACAATCCACCCAACGGATTGTCGTCCAAAAATAAGTGGTCGGGTTTTTACCCCTGCCACAAACCGATAGCATCATAGTTCTACCCTAATGAACGAAAAGCTCCCGCCGCATGGTGGGGGCTTTTTTGTTTGTGAAGCATCACTGCTATGTTCTAATCAACAGAAAATCAATTGTTTATTGCATTTGATCATGCCGTGAATAGAAGCGTTCACAAAAAAATATCTTTTTTGAAATACCTGATATTATATTTGCAATGGTTATGTACAAAGGTCAAGACTAAATTTACTTTGTACTTCACCATAATCTTGTCTAATCCCCGTATCCCACTATAACAATCTGACAGCAATGTCCGAGGATTGGTGTACCCCATGATGACGCGCTTTTCATCACACCAATGGACATTTTTATGGGAAAACACTTATTTTACCTGCTTTCATTTTTTGCTTTTTTCTCTTTTCACACTCAGGTTTTTTCACAGACCAGAACAGTAACAGTTAGGGGAAATACTACTTGGTCATCTTTATTCAATCCTGCCACTACTTCATCTCAAGACATTGTAATTCTTACAAAGGATGATGAGCCCAATACCCTTACAATAGATATTGCGCAGGTTAATTGCAGGTCATTAACCATTGGTGTTAGAAATGAAGATGATGACGAGGGCGGACTGAATATAGTACTTAATGGTAACACAATAAATGTTACTCAAGATTTTACTTTTTATCATGCGGATGAAGAAGATAGAAAATTAACAATAAATATTGGTGCTGGTACATTGCTGGTCGGAGGAAACCTTTCTATTACTGATTGTAAAGAGGATAATAACAAAAACTCAATATCTATAAGTTCAGGTACTTTAAAAGTTGGGGGGCAATGGACAATGGGAAAGGGTACTTCTTTCACAGCTGGCACTGGTTTGGTTGAGTTCACAGGTTCAGCACCTCAAACCTTACCCAATGTTAGATATGCAAATCTTTCCTGCTCTGGAACAGGTACCAAAATCTTTCCAGCGCTGTCTACAAAAGCTTCTCCTACAGTCACAGATAACCCAATCTGGGCTATACAGGATTTGAAAATTTATGCTGGTGCCACAGTGTCTTTAGGCTATAATGATGACATACCTGCAGTTGGAAATCGTGCATACAGAGCAGCTAAACTTTACCTTTGGGAGACAGATAGGCTGGTTGGTCAGAACACTGGGTCTTGCAAGGGAAGTGGAACAAGGAATCCTGATCCATTTCCTTCAGCAGTCCAAAAAGCTGCACTTGGATCCTCAGTCGGTGTAATTGAAATCACACAGGCTGCCCTCCCCGTCACCCTCAGCTCATTCACTGCCAAACAAACACCAGACAACAAGGTTTCTCTTGGTTGGGTAACTTCAACAGAGAGTTTGAACAAGGGATTCAGGATTGAGCGTCAGGCAGGAAATGAGAATGGCAAGTTTGAGCAAATTGGATTCGTTGGTTCAAAAGCAAAAAATGGCAATAGCCAGAACAGCCTGACCTACAATTTCATCGATGCCGCTCCTAAAGTTGGTGTACCTTCTTTTTATCGCCTTGTTCAGGAAGATCTTGATGGCAAACTGACCTACAATGATGTGCGTGTGGTGAAATTGAATGGCCAAGGCGTATCAATGGTATTCCCTAACCCAAGCAATGGTTCGGTAAATATCAGTAGGAATGCAGGCGGAAAGAAAATGAATGTTCAGGTCATCGATCTGTCTGGAAAAATCATCAGACAGGCCAACAACATCACCGATGCCAACTACAGGCTTAATATTCCTCAGTCTGGTGTCTACACCATCAAAATGATTTCCCCTGAAACAGGTGAGCAATCCACCCAACGCATCGTTGTCCAAAAATAAGATGCAAGGGGATTTTCACCCCCAGCATCAACCAATACATTCATCATCCCATTTCAATGGATGAAAAGCTCCCGCCTTAAGGTGGGAGCTTTTTTGTGAAAACCTTTTCATAACTTTGCACCAAATTTGATTATTCCATGGCAGGCCAGTTAAAAGAAGTAAGAAACCGGATCAAATCGGTACAGTCTACCCAACAGATTACAAAGGCAATGAAGATGGTGAGTGCTGCCAAATTGCGCCGAGCCCAGGATGCCATCATCCAAATGCGTCCCTATGCTTCCAAGCTCCAGGAAATGCTCAGCAACATTGTTAGCAATTCAGAAGGTGGAAACAGCATCGCTCTTGCAGAAGAAAGGCAGGTGAAGAAAGTGTTGATGATTGTAGTTACCAGCGATCGTGGACTCTGTGGAGCCTACAATGCAAACATCCAGAAAATGGCGATTGCTACCATCGCTGAAAAATATGCTGCTGTGCAAGCAGCCGGAAACCTCACCATCTGGGCCATTGGCAAGAAGGGTGCAGAATTTTTCCAGAAGCGTGGTTACATTGTAGATGTCCGGTTCAAAGATACCTTCCTTAAACTGTCTTTTGAAACGGTACAGGCATGTGCCCAAGCAGCAGTGCAGGCGTTCAAACAGAAGGAATTTGATGCCATTGAAATTGTGTACAGCGAGTTCAAGAATGCGGCTACCCAACGCTATGCTGCCGAAGTTTTTTTACCGATTCCCAAGAATGAACCTGCAAAAGGAGGAAGTTCAAAGAAGTCTGACTTTATTTTTGAACCAGACAAGGACCTGTTGATTGCTGAG
>JBJOOI010000059.1:0-7513 GCA_046051375.1 Bacteroidota bacterium
CACGCAGGATGTGCCCGAATTCAACCTTTTTGACAACAACAAAGCCATTTATACCAGGGCAAGGATGTTGCCTCCTGCAAAGATCAGTGGAACTACACTAGAAAAAACCATAGTTGCGGAAGGTTGTATCATCAATGCTTCTAGGGTTGAACATTCCGTACTTGGTATAAGGACCAGGATCGGCTATGGCTCAACCATAGTGAGTTGCTACATCATGGGGACTGATTTTTATGAAACCCTTGATGAGATGAATACCTCTGTGAGCAATGGACTCCCTAAACTCGGCATTGGGGAGCGTTGCTATATCAAGAATGCTATCATTGATAAAAACTGCCGAATTGGCAATGATGTCCGCATCAATGGTGGTAAACATTTGGCCAATGCTGAGCATCAGCTTTATTCCATCAAAGAGGGCATCGTGGTGGTCAAAAAAGGGGCAGTCATCCCAGATGGTTTTGTCATTTAAGCCTTTACCAAACCTATGATTTGTCAGCTTTTACGTATATTGAGGTTGTGTGTGTATTTTGCACACATTAACCAATTGCTTTTATATGCAAAGTGCAACTAATCCATCAATAGAAAAGGGTAAACCAACGCTAGGTTTTTGGCAGATTTGGAACATGTGTTTTGGTTTTTTTGGTATCCAATTTGGTTGGAGCCTTCAGATGGGAAACATGAGTGCCATCTATGAATTTCTTGGTGCAAAGCCGGAGGAAATTCCAGGCCTTTGGCTTGCTGCCCCGATGACTGGTTTGTTGGTACAGCCTGTTATTGGCTACCTGAGTGATAGAACCTGGCATCCAAAATGGGGAAGAAGAAGACCTTATTTTTTGATTGGTGCCATTCTCAGTTCAATCGCCCTTTTTTTCATGCCCAATTCACCAACAGTTTGGATGGCAGCAGGTACGCTTTGGATTTTGGATTCCTGCATCAATGTGTCCATGGAACCTTTCAGGGCCTTTGTCGCTGATAACCTCAATGATAAACAACGTTCATTTGGTTATGCCATGCAGAGCATGTTCATTGGTGCTGCTTCATTTATCGCTGGATTTCTTCCCAAGCTCCTGGTAGATTGGTTTGGCGTGTCAAGAAAAAAAATCAATGGTGGTATACCTGAGAACATTGTATGGTCTTTTTACATTGGGGCAGCAGTTTTCCTAATTGCGGTACTCGTTACGGTCTTTAAAAGCAAGGAATATCCACCCGATGACACTGTAGTTGCACAAGACAGTGGCAATATCTTTCAAGAGATTCATGACGCAATCATACACATGCCTGCTCAAATGAAAAGATTGGCCCTTGTGCAGTTTCTTACCTGGCCTGGTCTATTCCTGATGTGGTTTTATTACAGCACTGGCGTAGCTGTTAATATTTTTGGAGGTGATGCCAAGGCTCCGGAGGGTTCTTCTGCATCTCTCAGGTTTACAGAGGGTTTGGAGCTTGCCAACGCAACCTCCGCTATCCTTAACCTGGTTACCTTTCTCTTCGCTTTTTCCATTCCTTTCATTGTGTCAAAAATGGGAAAGAAACTTACCCATACGCTCTGTCTTGTCATTGGTGGGCTGGGATTGATTTCTGTCAACCTGATTGAAGAGGCCAATATGCTCTATCTCTCAATGTCCATGGTAGGTATTGCATGGGCATCCATTCTTTCCATGCCTTACACCATCCTTGCTGGCAGCATACCTCCCCAAAAAATGGGTATTTACATGGGTATTTTCAATTTTTTCATTGTTCTCCCAGAAATCATCGCCTCACTGACCTTCGGAAGCATCATGGAAAATTTCCTGAACAATGACCGTTTAATGGCGGTAACCATTGGAGGTATCCTTTTGATCTTGGCAGGAATTATTTGTGCTCTGATTGTCAAAGAAGAAAAAAACTGATATGCAACCCTTCAAACATTTTTGCTTTTTCATCCTCTCATTCCTCCTTGTTTCATATTCCTTTGCAACTGAAGCCATCAATGTCTATCCAACCCATTGGTGGGTTGGGATGAAGAGCAACAAGCTTCAGCTTATGGTTCACACTGACCAGGATCTGCCACAATCAGTAAAAGTAAGTGGCAATGGACTGCGCATACAAAAAGTATCCCAGCCTGAAAATAAACATTATGTTTTCATCGACCTCATCATTCTTCCCAATGCCCAACCGGGAAAGTTCAGGTTCAGTTTTTCCAATGGAAAAGGGTTTGATTATTTATTGAAACAAAGGGAGAAACCATTGGGTGGTGCAAAACACCAAGGCGTCAACGCGGCTGATCTCATCTATTTGATCATGCCCGACCGATTTGTCAATGGAGATCCCAGTAACGATCAATTTGCTGATCTAAGGGACAATGCTTCTGACAGAAACAATCCCTATGCCAGACATGGTGGGGATTTGGCCGGTGTGACATCAAAACTTGATTATCTGAAAAATATTGGAGTGACTTCCATTTGGATGACGCCTATTTTGGAAAACAACATGCCCCGAATGCAGGAAAACCAGTGGGTCATGAGCGGTTATCATGGTTATTGGATCACTGATCATTATGTTGTTGACAAAAGGATGGGAGGCAATGATGCTTATAAGCGCATGGTGAAGTCTGCACATGAGAAAGGATTGAAAGTCATTCAGGACGCTGTCTACAACCATGTTGGATCGTTTCATCATACTGTTCTGGATTTGCCGATGAAAGATTGGCTCAACCAATGGCCTGCTTATACCGGAGCCAATCACAGAGAAGAAGTTTTCATCGATCCTTACGCAGCTGTATCCGAGAAAAAAAACATGATTGGTGGTTGGTTTGTTCCACATCTTCCAGACCTCAACCTTGCAAATCCTTATTGCGCCAATTTTATCATCCAGAGCAATATTTGGTCAACGGAAGAATTTGGCATCGATGGCTGGCGGGTTGATACCTATAAATATTGCGATGAAAAATTCCTGAACACAATCAATGCTGCGTTGCTCAAGGAGTTTCCATCTTTGTCAGTTTTTGGTGAAGCCTGGACCAACACTGTTGCCGCAAGTGCTTATTTCACCCAAAACAACATCAACGCACCCTTTAAAC
Source organism: Bacteroidota bacterium (assembly GCA_046051375.1). Classification (GTDB taxonomy): domain Bacteria; phylum Bacteroidota; class Bacteroidia; order Chitinophagales; family Chitinophagaceae; genus Pollutibacter. Next base: position 3,056 of record JBJOOI010000059.1, read on the forward strand.
ACCAAATCAAAGGGGTTACTGATTTTCCATTAAACAGTGCCCTTTATGATGGGCTGAACCAGTCGTTTGGATGGACAGAAGGCATCACCAAGGTTTACATGACCTTGGCACAGGACTTACTCTATAAAGACCCCATGACCAACTGTATTTTCCTGGACAACCATGACATGAACAGGTTTTACTCTATGGTAGGTGAGGACCTCGCTAAATACAAGATGGGCCTTGGTATGTTGCTGACCATGCGTGGTATCCCGCAGGTCTATTATGGCACTGAAGTCCTGATGAAAAACTACAAGGATCCCAATGATGCTGCAGTAAGAAAGGATTTTCCTGGTGGTTGGTCTGCCGATCCTACGGATAAATTCAATCCATTCTCCCTTGATCCAAAAGAAAAGGAAGCGTTCACCTATTTTCAGCAATTGGCCAATTTCAGGAAGAACAGCCCAGCCATCAAAGAAGGTACGCTCAGGCAATACATCCCACAAAATGGGGTATATGTCTATTTCAGGCTGCATGAAAAACAAAAACTCATGTGTATCGTCAATACATCCGCAAATGAGGTTTCCATTGCTTTGGATCGCTTCAATGAGGTATTGACTGGATCATCTCGCCTTGTAAATGCCCTTTCTGGTAATGAAATAATAAAACCGACCATGTTTGCCATTCCTTCAAAGTCATTTCAGATATTTGAATTGAAGAATTAAACAACCTGAATGCATCATTCTATAGAAAAAGAGAATATTACCAAACCTTATGAAGAGGTCCATTTTGTTGAGACTTCTGGCCCAGTTTGGAACTATTCGATTTTTTCTGAAGAGACAATCAATAACTTTCAACAGGGTACCCTTTACAATGCCTATCATTTTTTTGGCAACAAACAAATTGATGTTTTAGGCAAAGGCGGTACGTATTTTTCAGTTTGGGCACCCAATGCAACAAGAGTAAGCGTTGTGGGAAATTTCAACAACTGGCAAGATGGCATCCATCCCCTTTTTGTCAGGTTAGACAAATCCGGTATCTGGGAGGGTTTTATTCCTGGATGCAAAAGGGGTGAGGTATACAAGTATTCCATCCATGGTTTCGAAGGAAAAATAATGCAAAAGGGTGATCCGTATGCCCATTTTTGGGAAAAGAAACCCCTTACCGCCAGCATCACATGGAATTTTGAATATGATTGGAAAGACTTGCAGTGGATGGAAACAAGGGAAAAACACAATTCCCTCCAATCTCCTTATGCTGTATACGAAGTACACCTGGCCAGCTGGATGAGGCCAGACCCCTTTGATGAGGAGTCTTATTTCAGTTACTGGCAAATTGCCCAGCGGTTGGTTCCCTATGTAAAACAGATGGGATTTACCCATGTGGAATTTATGCCTGTGATGGAGTACCCCTTTGATGGCAGTTGGGGTTACCAGGGCACAGGATATTTTGCCCCAACTTCCCGGTTTGGCAATCCTGAGGAGTTCATGGCGATGATCGATTTCTTTCATCAGGAGGGAATAGGAGTAATTCTGGATTGGGTTCCATCTCATTTCCCCTATGACAGCCATGGCCTGTTTATGTTTGATGGAACACATACCTATGAGTACGCAGACATGCGCAAAGGATATCATCCTGATTGGAACAGTTATATTTTCAATTACAAGAGGGGCGAGGTAAGGTCTTTCCTGATCAGCAATGCCCGTTTCTGGCTTGACAAGTTCCATATTGATGGCCTGAGGGTAGATGCAGTTTCCTCTATGCTTAAGCTGGATTATTCCAGGAATAATGGAGAGTGGGAGCCCAATGAATTTGGTGGAAATGGCAATATCGAAGCCATTGCCTTTCTAAAGGACATGAACCAAATGGTTTATCGGGATTTTTGCGGAGTGCAAACAATTGCTGAAGAGGCCACCAATTGGCCTGGTATTACAACACCGACCTATGCAGATGGGTTGGGTTTTGGCATGAAATGGATGATGGGTTGGATGCATGATACTCTGCGATATTTCAAACAGGATCCATTGTACAGGCAATTCCAGCAAAACCAGTTGACATTCAGCATGATGTATTATTACGATGAAAACTTCATGCTTCCGCTCAGCCATGACGAAGTAGTACATGGAAAATCGCCAATGATTTACAAAATGCCTGGAGATGAATGGCAGAAGTTTGCCAATCTGCGGTTGCTTTACACCTATATGTTTGCCCACCCTGGTGCAAAACTCCTTTTTATGGGCAATGAATTTGCCCAAACGGATGAGTGGAACTACAAAACTTCCCTGAGATGGGATCTCCTGCAGCATCCAAGTCATACAGGAATGAAGGCCTGTGTAAGCGCATTGGCACACTTGCTGAAACAGGAGCCTGCCTTGCATGAACAGCAATTCAGTCATGAAGGGTTTGCCTGGCATGATCTGGATCACCATGAAGAATCTGTCATCTGTTTTAGACGGATGACAAATCATACTGACCAGGAGTTGATGGTTGTGTTGAACATGACTCCCAGAGAAAGGCTTGATTGGACGATAAGTGTAAACACCTCAGCACAATGGATGGAAATCTTCAACAGTGATGAAAAAAAGTACTGGGGTACGGGAAACTACGTCAATAACACGGTTATTTCCCCTACAAATCAAAAAAATACAAATTTGCATGAAATAAAAATATCTCTGCCTCCGTTAGGTGGATGTATTCTGAAAAGAATCAATCCGAACCTAAATCCATCCCAATGAAAAAGTTAATTGTATTGGCAATAGCCATCACAACAACATTTGGCGCATTTGCATTAAGCGTCGATGACAGTGTTAAAGTGCTTATTCAGAAAGCAAAGATTGAACAGGACGCTGGCCGGCATAAATTGGCCCTTGAATACCTTCAACAGGCAGTGTCAGTAAACCCAAACATTATCGAAGCCCAAAGGTCACTTGGCATTTCAGCACTGGAAGTGAGGCAGTATGATCTTGCCCGCCAGTCTTTTCTTACTGTATTGGCATCAGAGCCAAACGACCCATTAGCGTTGGAAAAAGTCACAGAGATTTTTTACAATTTCCGCAAATGGGATGATGCCATCAAATATGGCCAAAAATTATTGGACCTCCATATCGGCAAACGGGTGAATTTTATGATTGCCAAGAGCTTTTATGAAAAAGAAGATTTTTCGCAGTGTTTCAAATACCTGGATGCCGCCTTCGTGGAAGAGCCAAGAAATGCAGAGATTCCTACCATGTTCGCCAGGGCCTTGGTAGACATGAGCAACTTCAAAGCTGCTGCCAGGTATTACCACGAGGCATTGAAAATTGACACCGCCAACAACAGGTTGATGAACGAATTGGGGATGACCTATTCAGCCATGAATGATGAAAAGACTGCAGTAAAATACTATGAATTGGCGATGGAAAAAGGATACAAGGTTGACAATAATTTTGTTGAAAATCTTTCTAACTCCTATATCGCAGCAGGTATGCCCCAAAAAGGAATGGAAATGTTGATGAAGTTATTGGAGAAAAGACCTGGTGATATTGATTTGTTGAACAATGTTGCCAACAACTACTATAGCATTGGAAACTACAAAGAAGCCATCAATTACTGGGACAAGGTGCTTTATCTTGATAGAGAAGAAGCAAGAGCCCTTTACATGATTGGCATGAGCTATATCAAAATGGGGGATAAGAACAAAGGTGCTACACTTTGCAACAAGGCAATTGAAATGGATCCTAACCTGAAGCAATTCAGGCACGTGGGTGGTGGTCCCTTCGGTGGTTAAAATATAATTCGGTTAGGGATTTTGGTTTAGCCCGGGGAAATGTAATGATTACATTTTCTCGGGCACTTTTATGCCTAACAACTCCATACCGCTGGATTCTATGGTTGCCACCAGGCTGGAAATTTTCAACCTTAATTGTTTTTTCTCCTCTGATTCGGCATTTCCAATGCTCAGTGCAGCATAGAAGGAATTGAAGGATTGTGCCAGCTGAAACAAATAAGTGGCAATCACAGATGGGTCGAAATCATCAGCAGCCTGCTTTAGCACCACTTCGTAATGCTCTGTCAACAGGAGCAAATCCTTTTCAGCTTTGAGCAAAGGACTTGGGAAATCTTTGAATGCAGTATCAATCACAGATTTTCTCAATACTGATTTTATCCTGGCATGGGTATACTGAACAAAAGGACCTGTGAATCCATGGAAATCAATGGATTCTTCAGGATTGAAGATCATTTTCTTTTTGGGGTCAACACGAAGCAGAAAATATTTCAAGGCACCAAGACCAATTGTATCATACAATTCAATCAATTCCTGTTCACTAAAATCCTTGACTTTGCCAAGGTTCTGTGTATGCTCCCTTGAGATAGATACCATTTCATCAATCAGGTCATCAGCGTCTACAACAGTACCTTCACGGCTCTTCATTTTTCCGGTAGGAAGTTCTACCATGCCATAAGAAAGATGGTGAATGCCATCCGCATAGGGAAGTCCCA